>NZ_DCYU01000016.1:0-27760 GCF_002331165.1 Pseudoalteromonas sp. UBA2102 | reverse complement strand
GTGGGGTCGCATTATAGGGAGAACAGATTTTTACGCAAGCACTTTTTTAAAGAAAAACCAAAAAAAAGCACTGTTCGGTCAATATGTGAACTAAACCCTCTATAACTGGTAGTTTTATAATCAAAACAGGCCTTTTCTGGCCTATATTTAAGTGTTGCTGTTACACTCAAGCGACTATAACTGGTATTTAAAAGGTATATATATGGCTATCCGTTCTTATAAAGGTGTGACTCCTTCTTTTAATTCGTCTGTTTATGTTGATGAATCGTCTGTTTTAGTAGGAGATATTACTATTGGTGACCACTGTAGCGTATGGCCTTTAGTGGCAGCACGAGGAGATGTTAACTATATACGTATTGGTGAACGTACAAATATACAAGACGGTAGTGTTCTTCATTTATCACGCGCGACTAAAAGTAACCCAGATGGTTACCCACTTATTATTGGTGATGATGTGACAGTAGGACACAAGGTGATGCTGCATGGATGTACGCTTGGAAATCGTATACTTGTCGGTATGGGCGCTATTGTAATGGATAATGTAATAGTAGAGGACGACGTTATTATTGGTGGGGGTTCATTAGTACCGCCAAATAAACGATTGGAGTCTGGTTATTTATATGTTGGTAGCCCAGTAAAGCAAGCCCGCCCATTAACAGAGCAAGAGCTTGCCTTTTTAAAAGTATCGGCAGATAACTATGTGCAATTAAAAGACGAGTATTTAGCAGAGATCAACTAGATTCACTTCTATCTGCCCTGCCGAGTTATAACTTTCATCTTCTATAAGTTGCTCGGCACATTCTTCGTAATCAAATCGGTATTTATCAAAATGCTGCGTTACGTGGCTTTCATCTTGAAGCCCTAGCTTTCGTAAATCTATAATACACTCCACCAGCAGCCCTGTTACTTGTGCAAAAAAGACTAGTTGGTGGGAAGGTTCTCTAAACTCGAGTCTATCTATAAACTGTATGGCTTGATTCATTTAAGCATGCCTTGTTTTAGTGCTTTAACAACAGGAAGTATGGCGGGCATTTTATTACGCCATACATAATATGCCTGTGCGGCTTGGCCTACTAACATACCACTGCCATCTAACAGCTTAGCGTGGTTATTATGCTCTGCAACCCAGTTCATAAATACGGTATTTTGCTGGGAGTAAAACATATCGTATGCCACTGCGCACTGACTTAGGTGTTTTTTGTCAAGTGCTGGTAACTCGTTGTTCATACTGCTAGAGGTAGAATTTACGATAAGTGAGTAATTGCTTACAGGTAATGTATCAAACCCATAGCCTGTTACCTTGCCATATTCAGCAAATAGCTGTGCTAAGTCTTGCGCTTTTTTTGCCGTGCGATTAACAATCGTTATTTCAGCTGGGTTACGCTCAAGTAGCGGTAGTATTACCCCTCTTGCTGCGCCACCAGCACCAATAATTAAAATACGCTTATTGGTAATTGTCACTTCATTGGCAAGTAAATCATTAACAAAGCCCACGCCATCGGTGTTATCGCCTAACAAAGTGCCATCATCGCGTTTTTTAAGTGTATTAACTGCACCAACAATTTTAGCAAGTGGGGTGAGTTCATCAGCCATGGCATACGCTTGCTCTTTAAATGGCATAGTAACGTTGGCACCTATCCCGCCTTGCTCAAAAAAGGTGGTTACTGTTTTTTCAAAGTGATCGATAGGTGCTAATATTGCGCGGTAGTCGATTTGCTCACCCAAAGATACAGCAAATTGTTTATGTATCGCGGGGGATTTTGAATGTTTGATTGGATTTCCAAAAACCGCATATTTGTCCATTTTAAAGCAACCTCTTTGCAGCTATACACTGCCTATTAACGATGATAAGTAATATGATTAAACGACTTTTTTCAAAATCTAAACCAGCTCCTGAGCAACCAGCGCCCACTCCTGAGAAAACACCGTATGAAATTATTGGTGGAGAAGCAGGTACCCGTGCTATTGCTAATAGATTCTACGACATAATGGCCAGCGATGAATACGCCAAACCATTATATGATATGCATCCTCTGCCATTAGATAGAATTCGCCAAGTGTTTTTTGAGTTTTTATCGGGTTGGTTAGGCGGCCCTAACCTATTTACTGAAAAACATGGCCAACCTATGCTGCGCAAACGCCATATGCCTTTTACTATAAATAAAGACCTGCGCGATCAGTGGATGTATTGCATGAATAAAACCCTCGATATAGAAGTAGACAACCCCCTACTGCGCGAAGGGTTAAAGCAGTCTTTTGGACAACTTGCCACCCATATGATTAATGAGCACTAATTGTAACTACTTAGCAAAAAGGCGCTGTTAAGCGCCTTTTATTAGGGTTTATTGACCTTTGCGGATTAAACAGCCCCTACCTTAATTTAATATTTATAACTGCCACTCTCTGGCTATTAAATCAGTGGGTTTAGTGCTTAGCCACTCTTGTGGACGTAAATAGTATTGATACAAATTAGCCTCTGCGCTGTCGGGCGCGGGCTTATAATTGTATTCCCAACGCGCCAGTGGCGGCATCGACATTAATATAGACTCTGTGCGCCCACCGCTTTGTAAGCCAAATAAAGTGCCTCTATCCCACACAAGGTTAAATTCTACGTAACGACCGCGGCGATACAATTGAAAGTCGCGCTGCTGTTGCGTGTATTCATCATTTTTACGACGCTCAATAATAGGTAAGTACGCATCTAAAAAGCCATTACCAACCGATTGCATAAATGCAAAGCTCTGCTCAAACCCTAGCTCGTTTAAGTCATCAAAAAATAAGCCGCCTACACCGCGTGTTTCGTCGCGATGTTTTAGGTAAAAATATTCATCACACCACGTTTTGTATTTTGGATACACTTGTTCACCAAATGGTGCACAAATGTCGTGTGCGACTTGGTGCCAATGCTGTACATCTTCAAAAACGGGGTAAAAAGGCGTTAAGTCAAACCCTCCGCCAAACCACCAAATAGGCTCTTCGCCTTCTTTTTCAGCTATAAAAAAGCGTACATTGGCATGACTTGTAGGAACATGTGGGTTTTTTGGATGAATAACTAATGAAACACCACATGCATGAAAGCTTCGCCCTGCAAGCTCTGGTCTATGAGCGGTCGCAGAGCCCGGCATAGATGCACCAAACACATGCGAGTAGTTAACGCCGCCTTGCTCTATTACATTACCGTTAGTGGTAACACGCGTACGCCCGCCACCGCCTTCGGCACGTTGCCAGCTATCTTCTACAAATTTTGCATTGCCATCGGCCTGCTCTAAGCCTTGGCAAATGGTGTCTTGCAAAGCCATAAAATACGCTTTTACTTGTTCTAATAATTCGCTTTGCATATTAACCTCTAAATACTTTGCCGGTCATGGCATCTTTAATTGTGCTTGGCTGCGTGTTGCCCCCTAAGGGCTCATCAATGTAACAGCCTACCTTATCTGCAAATTGCTGCTTGGCTTGTTCAATACTTGTTACGGTTGGCTGTCCGGTTAAATTAGCACTAGTGGAGACAAGAGGCTTGCCTAATTGCTGGCATAAGCGCTTAACACTTGGATGATCAGTAACCCGTACTGCAATCGTATCAAACTGCCCTGTTAACCATTTAGGCGTATTTTTAGCTGCAGGCATTACCCAGGTAATAGCACCGGGCCAACTAGAAAAAATATCAGCGCGCTTGTCCATTGGCAGCTTTACATCGTCAACATACTTTAATAACTGGCCGTAGTTATCGGCGATTAAAATAAGGCCCTTTTCAACGGGACGCTGTTTTATTTCTAGCAACTTCTCAACAGCTTGCTGATTATCTGGATCACACCCTAAACCATAGACAGCTTCAGTAGGATATAAAATAACTTCACCTTGCTCTAAGCAAGATATAGCCGTAGGCAATGTAGAAAGGTCTGACAAAATATGCTCCAGAAATTTATATTAATCAGTAGTGGTAAGTTTATGCAGGCAACTTTTTTGTGGGCACTGTAGCACAGTACCATTGGCCATTTTTTTCTCAATAACAAGCGGCCAATCGCACTTAGGGCATGGCTTGGCTATGGGTTTGTTATTTAGAGTATATTTACAGCTTGGGTAACAATCGCATGAGTAAAACGTTTTACCAAATTTATTGCTGCGTGCAACTAGCTGTCCTTTTTTGCATTTAGGACACCCAGGTAATACATCATCGTTATTATTAGGTTCGTCATCGTGGGCGATATAATGACACTCAGGGTACCCTGTACACCCAATAAACATACCATAACGGCCGTTTTTAACCACCAGCGGTTTTGTGCACTGTGGGCAGGCTGAATCTTCAAGCACCTTTATTTCGTTGCTGTCGTGATGCGCTAATGGGCGAATAAAGTCGCATTTAGGGTAACTCGCACAACCCAAAAAAGGACCTGTTTTAGAGTTACGGATCACTAATTCAGAACCACATTGCGGGCAGACTTCGTATTCTTTTTCTAAGGCGTGTTTATCCGCCGAGAAAAGCGAATGGTCGATTTTACTCATGAGGTTCCTAACGGGTTGCTGAATTTTCGCCTAATATACCCAAACCACTTAAAGATACAAGCTGTGCATATAGGTTTAAGTGGTTTGGCATACAATTTTAATGTAGAAGTTCGGTGGGTTCGTCAAATATAAGGTCTTCCATTTGCTCGTAAGCCTCTTCTGAGCCAGGTACGTTAAATAACACCATAAGCACCACCCACTTTAAGTCGTCGAGCGAAATATAAGGTTTATCTAATGCGGCAAGGCGGTCCATAACCATTTCACGGGTTACACTGTTAACCACCCTTATTTGCTCTAAAAACATCAAAAAGCCACGGCATTCAACGTTTAACATTTTGCATTCGCTATCGGTAAAAATGCGCATTGCTTGGTGAGGCTTTGTAATTAAATAAGGCGACTCGTCGCTGCGTTGTAAATCGGCCAATTGTTCAAGCCAGTTTAATGCTTTAAAAATTTCGGTCTTATTAAAGCCCGCGCGAAGTAATTCATCGGTAAGCTCGTTTTCTTCAATATAAATATCGGCTTCACTGTGAATGTAGTTTTCAAAAAGATACATGAGAATATCAAACATATTACCTTCCTGTGCTTAGCTTTATATACCCGTCTAACACTCGCTCTATTTCGTCGTCTAACTCTAAATCGAGCAACCTTGCCAGCACTTTATCAATTGGCCACTTGGCGCGACGTACAATTTCATCAACACTGGTTACCTCATACCCTATACTATTTAACACCTCACACTGTGACTGTTTGTTTACAGGCTCCTCTTTATTATATAGACCGCTTTGATAAGAAAAGCTCACCTCATCTAAAATATCTGTTACATTTTCGACTAACTTAGCGCCCTGCTTTATTAAAAAGTGACTCGCTTGCGATAAAGGGTTTTTAATAGAGCCCGGTACTGCAAACACTTCTTTATTTTGTTCAATAGCGTAACGTACCGTGATCAATGAACCGCTTTTAATTTCAGCCTCTACAATAACCACGCCTAAAGACAGCCCAGATATAATACGGTTTCTGCGTGGAAAGTTATGCGCATTAGCAGCGGTACCCGGTAAAAACTCGCTTATTAATAAGCCATGCTCTAATACTTGGTCTGTTAATAATTTATGGCGTTTGGGGTAGTAAATATCAACCCCTGTCCCTAATACACCAATTGTTTTGCCATTATTGGCCAATGCCCCTTTATGCGCGGCCCCATCAATTCCCCGCGCCATGCCCGAGGTAACAGTAATACCGGCTAAAGTAAGCTGATAAGCAAGCTCTGAGGCTATTTCGAGCCCCGTAGGGGTCGCGTTTCTACTACCAACAATGGCCACTTGCGGGCTAGATAACAGCGATATATCGCCTTTACAAAATAACAGTAAAGGGGCACTGGCTATGTGTTTTAGCTCGTTTGGGTATAGCGCATCAAAAATACACACCACTGTAATATTAAGCTGCTGTATTTGTTGTTCGTAATGGTTTACTTGCTGCCAATTGGTATTGAGTAAGTTGCAGGCTTGGTTTTGGGTAAGGCCAAGCTGTTGTAATTCACTTTGGTTTAAATCAAATAATGATTCGAGGGGGTGAGTATGTGATAAGGCTAACAGTGTTTTAATACCTAAGCCTTTACACATATAAAAGGCAAGCCAGTGGGCTAGCTTGCCAGATGACTGATCCATGCTCTCTCCTAGAGCACCGACTCGCTACAACTTAATGAATTACTACACTATCTCCAACGCGAATTGGGTGCTGATTTTTTGTTATTAATGCATAACTCACTTTGTCATACACTTTAAATACAATTAACTCACCCACTTTTTCGTGTGGCATTGTCCATGTTGTGGTGTCTTCATCTGGCTCGCTGCCAAATAATTCACCTGCATCAGATAAAAGCTTTTCAAATTTGCTCGAATCCTCTGGATAACGCGGTCCTCGAGGGCCATCAATAACAGTGGGTGATTGGCGTTCTAAATCGAGGATATGACCAACTTCAATTTGTTGCTCAGCACCTAAGTTTAGCACCACTACATCCATTGTGCTGAATTCTCTTACTTGGCGCGGAGAGTCAATAACACTGCCTGATACACTTTGCTTAGGACGATGCATATTAAAGTACGCTGGTAACATTTGCCCTTGCATAGCAGGGAGTAAAAAATCGCCTTGTTGTATTTCTTGTTTAACTGACTCAACCCGTAAAGACGATGGTACGCCATTGCTTTCATCGCCCGTTCTAAATGCACGAGCCATACCGACATAAGTAGCGCGAGTGGCTAGCTCTTCACCGGTTTGTGTATCTATGTAAGGTTCGCCTTTGTGATAAATAGCATACGCTTTATGTACTTTTAAATCGCCCTTAACGTATAAAATATGCCCGAGAGTTTGCGTTTTAGTATTTTCGTTTGCCCCTAAAATATAAGGCTTATCATCTATGTCATCGCTGTTAATCGCTTGCTCATAGCTTAAATAAGGTTTAATTATTTCAAGTGGCAAAGTGGTGATGGCGTTATTACCTTTTGGTGTAATACGCCCTTGCGGCGATAATTTTCTGTACGCTTTATTAATCACCAAACGCGGGTTACCGTCGGCGTCGTACACTAACGCGAGTGCATCGCCTGGGTAAATTAGATGCGGGTTATCTATTTGCGGGTTCATTTGCCACAACTCTGGCCACAGCCATGGTTCTTCTAAATAAATGCCGGAAATATCCCAAAGGGTATCGCCTTTTTTTACAACATATTGTTTTGGAGCATCTTTTTTTATTTGTAAAACATCAGCGACTGCAGGAAAAGCAGTACTTAGTGCAAACATAATTGCAGCCAATTGAGATTTCATTGGGCTTCCTTGTATTGTTTTTTCATTATTATTGACCAAAACCTGTTAAAGGGGAACGCGAATGGCTAAAATAAGAGCATACAATACCCTAAATTAAGCACAAGTGTAAAAAGGTAACTATGGCTAGGTTAGAAGTTTTAAGATTTCCAGATGAGCGTTTACGTACGGTAGCAAAAGAAGTTGCACAGGTTGATGACAACGTTCGCCAAATTGTAAAAGACATGCTAGAGACAATGTACGATGAAAACGGCATTGGGCTAGCTGCTACACAGGTTGATATTCATCAACGTATTGTGGTGATCGACGTATCAGAAGAACGCGACGAACCACTGGTTTTAATTAACCCACAAATTATTAAAAAAGATGGTGCAACAATTAGCGAAGAAGGCTGCTTATCAGTGCCTAACTCTTACGCAAAAGTAGACCGTGCTGAAACCGTAACCGTTGCTGCTCTTAACGAAAATGGTGAAGAATTTGTACTAGATGCAGATGAGCTATTAGCTATTTGTATTCAACACGAACTAGATCACTTACAAGGTAAACTATTTATTGATTACCTATCGCCATTAAAGCGTCAACGTATTCGCAAAAAGCTTGAAAAAGAAGCTAAATTTGCCGCGAAGTAATAAGCACCTTAGGAAAACTCAGTGACAAAACCACTACGCATTATATTTGCCGGTACGCCGGACTTTGCCGCTCGTCACCTACAAGCGTTAATTCAAAGCGAACACCAAATTGTTGGAGTTTACAGCCAACCAGACCGCCCTGCTGGGCGTGGTAAAAAGTTAAAAGCCAGTGAAGTAAAAGCGCTTGCGCTTGAACATGAGCTACCTGTTTTTCAGCCACAATCATTAAAAAATGAAGACGCACTCACTGAGCTTAAAAGCTTAAATGCCGATATCATGATTGTGGTGGCTTATGGCTTAATTTTACCAAAAGCCATTTTAGAGGCGCCACGCTTAGGGTGTTTAAATGTGCATGGCTCTATTTTACCGCGCTGGCGCGGTGCTGCGCCTATACAGCGCGCAATTTGGGCTGGCGATGAAAATACCGGCGTAACCATAATGCAAATGGATGAAGGGCTTGATACCGGCGACATGCTGCACATTAGCCGCTGCCCTATTGCTGCGGATGAAACCAGTGCCAGTTTATACACTAAACTGGCTGAACTTGGTCCCGGAGCACTTGTTCAAACCATTAATAAGTTAGCCAATGGCGAGCTTATAGCAGAGCCGCAAAACGACGAGCTGGCAAATTACGCTAAAAAGCTTTCAAAAGAGGAAGCAAATATTGATTGGACGATGGATGCTGTACAAATTGAGCGTAATATTCGTGCATTTAATCCATGGCCAGTGTGTTTTACTCAAATGGGTGAGCACAGCGTAAAAATTTATCAAGCCTCAGTCGTTGAGCAAACAGGCCATGCGGGCGTTGTTTTATCAAGCGATAAAAACGGCATTGTAGTGGCGTGTGGCAAGCAGGCATTAAGTATTACACAGCTGCAACCCCAAGGTAAAAAACCAATGGCAATTAGCGACTTTTTAAACGGTCGCAGTAACTGGGTAACTCCTGGTACCGTATTAGGCGAAAACAATGAGTAATGTTCAAAACGTACGTGCGCTTGCCGCTGAAACTTTATATAACGTGGTTGATAAAGGCGCTTCGCTAAATCAAGAGCTACCATTTGCCAGCCAAGGACTGCCCCCTAAAGACAAAGCGCTATTACAGCAAATTTGTTACGGCGTGTTGCGCTACCTACCTAGCCTTGAAAACTACTGCCAACATTTAGTAGAACAGCCACTTAAAGGTAAGCGTCGTATTTTTCAGTTTTTGTTGTATGTCGGTATCTATCAGCTGCAGCATATGCGCGTGCCACCGCATGCCGCCATTTCTGAAACCGTTAATGCCCTTGGCCAAATGCGTGCATTAGGCTTAAAAGGCTTAATCAACGCTATTTTGCGTAGTTTTCAGCGCCAACAAAGCGAGCTTGAAGAAAAAGCCAAGCAAATACCAGTGTGTTTATATAACCATCCAAATTGGTTTATTAAACAAGTGCAAGCTGCGTACCCAGACAACTGGGAAGCGCTTCTTGAAGAAAACCAACAACAAGCCCCTATGTGGTTACGTGTCAATCAAGCACAATACAGCACGCAACAATACAGCGAAATGTTAACGGCTAACGATATAGAGCACACGTTAAACCCTGAGTTTGTTGATGGTATTAAACTAGCTAAGCCGCGTGATGTATTTTCGTTGCCAGAATTTGATGTGGGCGCCTGCTCAGTTCAAGACGCCGCAGCACAATTAGCCGCACGCTTTTTAGCACCTCAAGCTGATGAATACATTTTAGATGCCTGTGCAGCACCTGGCGGTAAAACATGTCATATATTAGAGCTTGCCGATGCAGAAGTATTAGCGCTTGATAGTGACGCCACTCGCCTAGAACGTGTTAAACAAAATTTAACCCGTATCGGTTTAGGCGCAGACCTACAATGTGCAGACGCTTCGCAGCCACACACATGGTGGGATGAGCAACAGTTTGACCGCATTTTATTAGATGTCCCTTGTTCGGCAACCGGTGTTATACGCCGCCACCCAGATATAAAATGGCTTCGCCGCGCATCCGACATTGAAGATTTAGCTACACTACAGAGCGATATACTCAATAGCATTTGGCCGCTACTAAAACCAGGCGGCACAATGATATACGCAACCTGTTCGGTACTGCCGCAAGAGAACCAACAGCAAGTCGCTAAATTTTTAGCTAATAATAGTGACGTTGAGCATATACCACTGCACGACAACGACACAGTTACCAACCCTGGTTTACAATTACTACCAGGTGAAAGCGACGGATTTTATTACGCTAAGCTAGTTAAAAAAGCCTAATAGCCGTACACTCAATAGCCATTTATTAAACAGTAAATGGCTATTTTTTTAATTAAACAGTAATTCGGGTAAATAATGAAAATAATCATACTCGGTGCCGGACAAGTCGGTGGTACGCTTGCTGAAAACTTAGTTGGCGAACAAAACGAAATAACCGTTGTTGATATAGACGGCAACCGCTTACGAGAGCTACAAGATAAGTACGACTTACAAGGGGTCACGGGGCACAGTGCACACCCAGATGTGCTCAGACGTGCAGGTGCTGAAGACGCCGACATGATTATTGCGGTAACCAGCTCAGATGAAGTCAATATGGTGGCGTGCCAAGTCGCGTATAGTATTTTTAATACGCCAACTAAAATAGCCCGTATCCGATCAGAGCAATATTTAAAATACCGCGAAAAGCTATTTCATAACGATGACCTCCCGGTTGATCACTATATTGCCCCCGAAGCACTTGTTACCAAATATATTCGCCGTTTAATAGATTACCCAGGCGCGTTGCAAGTGCTGCAATTTGCCGATGGCATGCTCTCTCTTGTGGCTGTAAAAGCTTACTACGGTGGCTTATTAGTGGGTTATGCGCTTTCTGCTTTAAAAGAGCATATTCCGAATGTAGAAACCCGTGTAGCAGCAATTTATCGCCAAGGTAAAGCTATAAAGCCGCTGGGCACCACGGTAATAGAAGCGGACGATGAAGTATTTTTCATTGCTGCCACTAAGCATATTCGTGCGGTTATGAACGAGCTACAAAAACTTGAGCGTTCTTACAAAAAAATTATGATAGCCGGTGGCGGTAACATTGGTGCAGGCCTTGCTCGCTCACTGGAAAAAAACCACAGCGTTAAGTTATTAGAGCGCAGTAAAGAGCGTGCTGAGCAACTCTCTGAAATGCTAGATAACACCGTCGTGTTTTGTGGAGACGCCTCAGACCAAGAACTACTATCTGAAGAGCACATAGAGCAAGTTGATGTGTTTATTGCCGTAACCAACGACGATGAAGCAAATATAATGTCGGCCATGCTTGCAAAACGCATGGGCGCACAAAAAACCATGGTGCTTATTCAGCGTGGTGCGTATGTAGATTTAGTGCAAGGGGGTGAAATAGATATTGCTATATCACCACAACAAGCAACTATTTCGGCGCTACTTACACACGTACGCCGTGGCGATATTGTTAATGTGTACTCGTTACGTAAAGGCGCGGCAGAGGCCATTGAAGCCGTTGCCCATGGCGATGAAAACACATCAAAAGTAGTTGGCCGTGCGATTGCCGATATCAAGCTACCTGCAGGTACAACGATTGGTGCTATTGTACGTAATGACGACGTACTGATTGCCCACGACGACACGGTTATTATGTCTGGTGATCACGTTATTATGTTTTTAATCGATAAAAAGCATATCAACGTAGTAGAAAAGCTATTCCAAGTTAGCGCTATATTTTTATAGTTAAACACAAAAAAGCCGCTGACTAAGGCGGCTTTAGTGGAGTATGTTTTTTTAATGCTAGGCAACCCTGCTTAGCAGCTTCTAATTACTGTACTTTTGAAAACTCTTGCTCAGAAATTTCACCATTACCATCAGTATCTAGCTGGTCAAAAATTTTCACTAGCTGTGAATTTACCTGCGCTTCTTGCTTTGAAATTGCACCATCACCATCGGCATCAAACGAGGCAAAGTCGACTGCAGCATACGCCGCTGATGAAGAAGCTAATACGATAACGGCAAGTGCTGTATTTAATGTTTTCATAGTTGTGTCCTAATTAAGAGGAAATCCTTTTCTAAGATCCATGGGTTTAAAAATTAACTAAAAAGTGCTTTTGCCAATATGCATTATTAAGTTTTAATGCACATTGGATTAGAGCAAATGACTCTTTGCTAAGTGAACATGCGCTGTCCTGCGCTCAATTGGCAAAGATCATCACACCCTAGTATTTAGAGAACTCTTGCTTTGAAAGCTCACCATTTCCATCGGTATCAAGCTCAACAAACTCAGCCATTAAATCCGCATCAACCGATGCTTCAGCTTGGCTAATGGCGCCATTGCCATCTACATCTAGCGTGTCAAAATCAGTCCCTGCAAAGGCAGCAGAAGAAGAGGCAATAGCCATAAATGCGAGTGCTTTATTTAAATGCTTCATAATTTAATCCTTCAATATAAACAAATTAGTTAAGTTCACTACGTGGTGTACGCAATCCTTGTAATCCTTTTTCGTAAGCTCCCTTGCCTACTTAGGTTGTCATTGGCAACTCAGGATTGTTACCACACTTTAAGCTTCTGAAAATTCTTCTTTTGATAGCTCACCATCTTGGTCAGTATCTAATTCTGAGAACATGCTCATCAGTTTTGCATCAATTGATGCCTCTGATTTGCTAATCGTGCCGCTGCCATCTACATCTAACGTATCAAAATCGGTTGCTGCAAATGCCGCTGATGATGAAGCAAGGGCGATAAGTGCTAAAGTTTTATTAATGCTTTTCATAATATAATTCCTTCAAGTATATGTGTGCGATTAAGTGTTTTACTTTAAATCACGTTATTGTTCAGTACAGCCAGACTATTACAACTTGAATGCCAAGTTTTAAAAGCTGATTAATTTCAATCAGTTAAAAGAGTGCTTGGCTATTTTTGATAAATTTGCGGGGGTTTTGTGTTGCAAACTAGCAACAATGGGTAAAGCTAAGTTTTTAAAAGCAATAAAAACAGCTAGTTACATAAAAGAAAAAAGCTACAATTTTCGGCGTAAATTGTAAGGATGAAGATTTATCGAAAAAAGAGACTAAATTTTAGCCGTGAGGGGAGCTAACGTATTAAAATAACTCACTCGTAAAACTAATCTATACAGCTGATTTTTATAGAAAATAAAAATTATTTTGTGAAGTTTTAAAAAATATGACTGCCACTCAAGTAAAAAGTGGCCATTTGTTGCTATTAAGCGAAAGTGCTTATTCTAATGGCAGCTCAAGCATTGCGGGATCGATAAAATGCTCTTTCATAAATGCCTTCATTTCATCTTCACTGGCTAGAAGTTTAATACCACAATTAACTCCCGCGGCGTGCTCTTTTACGCTGCATATTTCGCCAGTAAATGCTTTATTGTTGGTATCAACCGTCACCTTGCATTGCATATCTTTAATATTTTCATCGTTTTGATCGCCGCGTACATCAAACATCACCCCGGTAAGCGAGATGTCTTTAATCACCCCTTCAAGTACTCTATCGTCACTGAGAGTTAATTTGGCAGGTAATAAGGTAGGTATGCGTGTTTGCGCGCGCAGTGCAAATAACTGCACTTGCGTAGGGTAATTAATAAAAATGAGCCTAGCAGGGTGTGAGGCAACCGACATAAGCTGCTGCCTAAATGCTATTACTTGTCCGCCACTGCCTTCTATAACCGCTCTTACCACCACCATTACACCGTCACGTAGGTAATCACTTGCAGCAGGTAAACGCTTTGAACTTGGGTAATTTAAAATAATAAATTTATTTTCTAGCAAGCCAATAAACTCTGTTTTTACGCGTTTACTACTGGTAGGCGTAACAATTTCCAAGTCGACCAATCGTCCTGTTGTTAACTGGTGTAATTTATCTAAATTAGAATGTGGCATGCCTGTTCCTAAGCATCATTTGTATATTATTACCCACGCCAAAAGGTCGGCGTAAATAGCACGAGTAAGGTGAATATTTCTAAGCGACCAAATACCATGGCAATGGTTAATAGCCATTTGGCACCATCGCTCACCGCCCCATAATGCGAGGCAACATCACCTAAGCCTGGGCCTAAATTATTTAAACACGCCGCCGTAGCAGAGAACGCGGTAATGTTGTCCATGCCAGTTCCCATTAGCGCCAACATTATAATAATAAACACCAATGCGTACGCTGAGAAAAACCCCCAAACCGCTTCAACTACTTTATCGGGCAGGGCTTTACGACCAAGCTTAATAGAGTATATAGCACGTGGGTGCACTAAGCGGTTAAGCTCACGTATGCCTTGTAGGTAAAGTAAAAACACGCGTACAACTTTCATACCGCCACCGGTTGAACCTGCACAGCCACCTATAAAGCTCGAAAAAATAAGCAATATAGGTAAAAACAGCGGCCAAGTAGAAAAGTTGTCAGTAGCAAAACCGGCTGTGGTACTCATAGACACCGCCTGAAATAAGGCCTGATCGAGGGTTTCATCGCCATCGGCAAATATTTCGTTAGATGAGAGCACCGTAAAACAAATCACCACCAGCGCTAACTGTATCAGTAAAAAAACTTTAAATTCAGGGTCGCGAATGTATACCTGAATATTACGACTCGCTACCGCCGCGTAATGCAGTGAAAAGTTAACCGCAGCAATAATTAAAAAGAAAACACATATAAAGTTAATGACAGGGCTATCAAAGTGCCCTATTGAGGCATCGTAAGTAGAAAAACCGCCAATCGCCACTGTAGAAAACGCATGGCATATAGCATCAAACCACTCCATACCTGCCGCCCAATACGCCAACATACAGGTTACCGTTAACGACACATAAATGTACCAAAGGTGCTTTGCGGTATCGGCAATGCGGGGGGTCATTTTTGAATCTTTTACTGGGCCTGGGATCTCAGCTCGGTATAACTGCATGCCACCGACCCCAAGCATGGGCAGTATAGCAACAGCAAGTACAATGATACCCATACCGCCAAACCACTGTAATTGCTGGCGATAAAACAAAACAGACTTAGGCAGGTATTCAATTCCGGTAAGTACCGTGGCCCCAGTGGTTGTAAGGCCAGAAAAGGCCTCAAACACCGCATCGGCCATAGACAAATTAGGTTCTTGTAAAAAAATCAGCGGTAACGATGCAAACGCCCCTAGTACCAGCCAAAACAGTACAACAATTAAAAAGCCTTCGCGTGCTTTTAAGTCGCCGTTTTCATGCCTGTTTGGGTAATAAGCTGTTAAACCAATAACCACACTAAATATAAACGCTAATACAAAAGGAACACCACCACCATCTTTATAAAATAAAGACACCACCGCAGGCGGCACCATGGTAATACTAAACAGCGCAACAAGTTGGCCAAGGATTTTTATGATGGTACGAAATTGCATGTAGCTTATCGCTTTTATTATTAGTAAATATAAGTGTGTAAGTTATTGTCTTACTCTTTGATAGTTAACTCAACTGCGCCATGGCTTAAATCAAAAATATCTTTAATGGCCTGTTTTGCTTGGCGGCTATCAATAGTAATAACCCATTCAATATTAGCAGTAAATTGTTTTTCTATATTAAGTACTTGATAATTGGTTTTTAACAATTGCTCTATTGCGCCCTGCATGCTGTATTCACTCTGGCCTACAATCTCGATACTCGGTACTTTAGTCACCGTTTTTAGCTGTGAAAGTGCATTATTAAGCGACCCACCATAGGCACGTACTAACCCACCGGTGCCCAGCTTTATACCGCCAAAATAACGGGTGACAACCGCAGTAATTTCGCCAAGTCCAGAACCCACCAGCACATTAAGCATGGGCTTTCCTGCGGTACCATTTGGCTCGCCATCATCAGAAAAACCATAAACATGGCTTCCGCCTGGGTTACCCGCTACGTGCGCCCAACAATTATGACGAGCATCTGGGTACTTTTCTTCAATGCTTTTAATAAATGCTTTAGCAGCCTCTAGGTCTGGCGTATGCGCGATATGAACTATAAAGGTGCTTTTTTTAATTTCTTCTTGATGAAACACATCATCGGCGGGGTATTTATATTCAGACATAATTAAAGCTCAATTAAAAATGGGGCCAAAAGGCCCCTTTGCATTCGCGTATTTTAGCGCGTATTGGCGAGCTCGTCTTTATTAGCTTAGTCGAGCGCTAAATCACGAGTCATATTTTCTAGGCTGTCTTCGTGAACAATAATATTGTCTTCAATACGAATACCGCCGTATGGTTTTAACGACTCGATTTTTTCCCAGTTAATAAACTGCTTACTGTCGGTTTGCGCTAAATCACCTAATAATGAGTCTATAAAGTAAAGCCCTGGCTCAATAGTAAATACTTGGTTTTTCTCTATTTTACGAGTACAACGTAAGAATGGGTGCCCTTCTGGCGATGGCTGGTGGGTGCCTTTATCATCACGCATAAAGCCGCCCATATCGTGCACTTGTAAGCCAAGGTGATGGCCCAAGCCATGAGGAAAAAATGTTGAGGTAATTTTACGTTCCACAATTTCTGTTGCAGGTAAGTTTACAATATTGAAGTCGCTAAGAATTTGCGCAATACGGTTATGGCAATCAACGTGTAAATCGCCATATAACATGCCAGGCTTTAATGCGTTGCCTAGCTCAATTTGTATTGCCGTCATAGTTTGTACTAGTTCAGCAAACTCGCCCTGCTTTTTAAAATCGTACGTACGGGTTATATCTGCGGCATACCCATTAAAGTTTGCGCCAGCATCGATTAAAAACGAATTATGAGTAAGCGGTGCTTTTGGCTCAAAATGTGTGTAATGCAAAATAGCGCAGTTTTCGTTAAGCGCTACTATGTTGCCATACGGCATTTCGTTTTCGCTTTGGCGTGTAGCCATAAGGTACGCTTGCTGAATATCAAATTCGCTACCACCATTATAAAACGTATCGCGTGCTGCTTTATGTCCATCTACCGCGATGCGGTTTGCTTGGCGTAAACATTCAAGCTCGTACTGCGTTTTATAAGCGCGGTTATAATGAAAATAGTTAAGTACCGGCTCAGGGTTCATAATACTAAAGCCAAGCGCTTGCGCTACCTCTAGGTATTCGCCCATGTAAGCGTATTTAGCTTTATCGTAAGGTAATAGTTTTTCAACTTGATCAGGCTGTAGCAATAATTCTATATCAAAGTACTCAGCCCAAAAATCACGCGGCTCATCTGGTACTTTGTGCCAAAAATCAACTGGGCGGTAAAAAATAAGCTTCGGTTTATCGCTACCATTTACCACAATCCAACAATGTGGGTTATCAATAACAGGAAGCCAAGCTTTAAAGTGTGGATTAACTTTAAATGGGTAATACATGTCGTCTAAAAACTGGCGCTTAGCTTGGCCTGAGTGAATAACTAAACCCTCGAGCCCTTCACGGTCACAAATTGTACGCGTACGTTGTTGTAATGTGGCAATATGCTCTGCATATAAAACGGCTAATTTATCCATTGTTAATCCATCTGTTAAATTTAACTTGCTTTGAGTCTACCACTTAAACGTAAAGCGCTCAAAAAAGGGGGATATTTAACATGTAAATATCCCCCTAATACTTATACCCATGGTGTTACGTTATTAGCCCTTTATTTAGCACGCTAGAATGGCTAAATATTTTAGGCAATTGGTATTACATAATTTACCCGCCCATTTTCATGTTGAGTAACGGCGCGAGCACGTTTCCTTCTCGGCCCATCCGGGTGTGATAAACCTGGCGATAAGCAAACACATTTTTTACGTAATCTCGCGTTTCTCTATACGGGATCAGCTCAACCCATAGCTCTGCAGGTATGGCTTCGTCAGGTAACCAGCGTTTAATACGATGATACCCTGCGTTGTAAGAAGCCGTAGCAAGTATTTCATTCCCTTTGTTTTTCTTTTTTAAGTACTGCAAGTAACTAGTACCTAAGCGTATATTGGTTTTAGGTTGGTACAAACGCGTACTCGATACCCTTGCTTTGTTAACGTATTCTGCCGTACTAGGGAGCAATTGCATTAAACCACGCGCATTTGCATGCGAACGCGCATCTGGTGCAAACGAGCTTTCGCGCCGTGCAATTGCAATACTCCACGCGGGGTCTATTTTGCTGCGTTTACTGTAGCGCTCAAATATATCTTGAAATGCAAACGGAAAACGCAGTTCAACATAATCCCATGCTTTAATTTTAGCTAACGTGAAAATAACGTTATCGTGCCAATTGTTTTGCGCTGCAACCTTTGAGGCAGCTAGTTTTTCTTCATCAGTAGAGGTGTTCGTTAAGTAATTCCATTCTCGGCGTGCAGAGGTAAAACGCTCGAGTTCGTAAAGTGCTTTTGCACGTTTAAAGCCCGGCGCATTCTTCACCTTCTCTACTAGTTTTTGATCAACCTGCAAAGGCTGATTGTTTAAATCAACTGGTAGCCCTAATCGTGCCGCCGCTAAAAAACCATAGTAATCGCGGTTAGCGGCCACTTTAGTCCAAATTTCGTCTGCTTTTTGTTGCTCGCCTCGCTTAGCATAGCTATAAGCAAGCCAATATTGCTGGCCTAAACTTAAATCGTCTTTACCTGTAAAAAAAGCCGCTATGCCTTCCCAGTCTTGGGTTTTAAGCATATTACCAAGTTGCCACTGAATTAGCTTTCTGTCTTGTCGCGCTTTAGGCACTTTATTAAGCCAAAAGCTGGCCTGCTTATGCCCACTTGAAGCAAGCGATAAAGCAAACGTGTAATACAAATCTGCTTTTTCTTCATCGCTGTAAGTAAACATTTTTTCTAGCTTTTGCCAGGCTCTTAAAGCCAACGCTTTATCGCGCCAAATTAAACGCTTAACACCATAAATGGCTATTTGCGCTTCTTTTGCTGACTTAGTTTTATAACGATACAAGCCTGCTGCCGCACTAGGGTCGCGGCGTACTTTTGAGTATAAATCGGCTAAGTAACGCTCGTTTTTAGGTAACAACGTTTTTAAATAAGGGAGTAAACTTTGCGTACCGCCCTGCGCTGTAAGCGTTATGCGCTTCCATATAAGTTCATTATTTAAATAGCCTTTTTTGCGCCAAAGCGAAAATAGCGGGTCGCATTCATTCGGTTGCGACTTACCCACCGTCCATAAATCGGTAACCTGATTAAAAATGGCTTTTTCTGGCGCCCCTAAATCAAGCTGAAAATCTAAAAACGTGCATGTTAGCGCTGCGTTAGACGTTTCTCGGTAGTTTTTTATATAAGCTGCTTTTTTATTGTTTTTTTCAAGATACTCTAACCACGCTTTGCGTACCGGCCACTCAAGCGGGGTATGTTCATAAATGGTTAGGTAATCTTCTATTTCGCTTTGGTATTTAAAATTGGGATGGCGTTGCCAATATGTTTTTTCGACATACGGCTTTAGCGGGTGGTCTAACCCGTTTATTGCTTCTTTAAAGTCTTGGTAGCTACCATAGCGCACTTTTTTTTCAGCATCTAAAAACGCGTCATTATCGATACTCGCTTGGGCAGAACTAAAAGGAAGAATAAAGGCAGCTGCCACAGCGCTTAATAAAATTTTTTTCATAATATCCTTTAGGTTTAACGACCTGTCAGGGTTAATAATTTCCAGTTTGAGACACTAAAACAATAATGAGAGTGCCTTTAATAAAGTATGAACAACATTTAATTTACGCACTCATAATAATTAATGAGTACCTTTAGCATATTCCAGTACACCTTAGCACCAAACCAGCTATATTTTAACCAACCGTTTGTAACCGAGTTAAATTTTTCGTTGCATTTTAATTTTAAAGCAAGCACACTGGTCGAAATGCAAACTCATCGTACCAGTCTTAGTTCGTCAACTAGGGAGAATAATAATGTTATATAAAAGCGATTCCTTTGAAGTTAGCTTCCTAAAGGAAAACATCGCCGAGTTTAAGTTTTGTGTTGCAGGTTCTGTAAACACACTATCTCAGCAAACTCTTTCAGATTGTGCAGCAGCATTAAAAGAATTAGCGTCTAATTCTGATATCAAAGGCATGATTTTTACCAGTGATAAAGATCACTTTATTATTGGTGCAGATATCTTCGAATTTTTACCAACATTTACTAAACCAGAAGAAGAATTAGTAACGTGGATCAAAAACGCAACCGACGTTTTTGACGCAATCGAAGACTTACCATTCCCAACTCTTAGCGCTATAAATGGCTTGGCACTTGGCGGCGGCTGTGAGTGGGCACTTGCTACCGATTATCGCGTTGCAAGCGAAACCGCTAAAATGGGCTTACCAGAAGTTAAACTAGGTATAATGCCTGGTTTTGGTGGCACAGTGCGCTTACCACGCATTATTGGCGCAGATAACGCCATGCTTTGGATCACCTCAGGCAAAGAAAACCGTGCCGCTGACGCCCTAAAAGTAGGTGCGTTTGACGCGGTAGTTAGTGCTGACAAACTTTTAGAGTCAAGCCTAGCAACACTTGAATTAGCAATTGCCGGCAAGCTAGATTGGCAGGCAAAGCGCGATGTTAAACTTCAGCCACTTAAATTAAACCGTGTTGAGCAAGGCATGAGCTTTGCAATGGCAGAAGGTATGGTAATGGGTAAAACCAAAGGCCACTATCCTGCTCCGGTTATGGCAGTTCGCACTATTAAAGCAGCGGCCAACTGTACTCGCGATGAAGCAATGGCAATCGAAAATGCTAACTTTGCAAAACTTGCGCGCACTAATGAAGCTGCAGCGCAAACCGGTATTTTCTTAAATGACCAGTTTATTAAAGGTAAAGCACGTAAGCTTGCTAAGCACAGCGATGTTGAAATTAAACAAGCGGCTGTATTAGGCGCTGGTATTATGGGCGGCGGTATTGCATACCAGTCTGCTTATAAAGGTACCCCAATTGTAATGAAAGACATCCAACAGGATGCGCTTGATTTAGGTATGGGTGAAGCATCTAAACTACTGGGTGCAAAAGTTAAACGCGGCCACATGCCAATGGAAAAAATGCTGGCAACGCTTAGCAAAATTAAGCCAACGCTTAACGATGCAGACCTACAAAACGCCAACATTATTGTTGAAGCGGTTGTAGAAAACCCTAAAGTTAAGCAAGCGGTATTAGCTGACCTTGAAAAGAACATGCCAGAAGGCACGGTACTTACATCAAACACATCGACTATTTGTATAGACTTACTTGCAGAAGCACTCGATAAGCCAGAAAACTTCTGTGGTATGCACTTTTTCAACCCAGTGCCAAAAATGCCATTAGTAGAAATTATCCGTGGTGCAAAAACCTCTGATAAAACAATTAATGCAGTTGTTGATTACGCTCTTAAACTTGGCAAGTCTCCAATTGTTGTTAACGATTGCCCTGGCTTTTTTGTAAACCGAGTTTTATTCCCGTACTTTGCAGGCTTTAGCAAATTAGTTGTTGAAGGCGCTAACTTTGCAAAAGTAGATAAAGTAATGGAAAACGTATTTGGCTGGCCAATGGGCCCGGCTTACCTGCTTGATGTTGTAGGTATTGATACGGCGTATCACTGTACTGGCGTAATGGCTGACGGATTCCCTGAGCGTATGGCACGCGCAGAAAAAGATCCGGTGACTGTTTTTGCTAACGAAAAACGTTTTGGTCAAAAGAACAAAGCAGGTTTTTACAAGTACGAAACAGACCGTCGTGGTCGTCTTAAAAAATCAACCGATGCAACAGCAGTTGAGCTACTAGCGCCAATTACTGATGCACCGAAAGAATTTGATAAACAAGAAATTATCGACCGTTGTATGATCCCAATGATCAACGAAGTGCTTCTTTGTTTACAAGAAGGCATTGTTGCTTCTCCTCAAGAAGCTGATATGGCCCTTGTATACGGCGTTGGTTTCCCTCCATTTAGAGGCGGCGCGTTCCGTTACTTAGATCAAACAGGTTTAGCTAACTTTGTTGCAGCAGCAGACAAATATGCTCACCTAGGTGCGATTTACCAAGTATCAGAGCAAACTCGCAAATGGGCCGAAGAAGGTCGTGTTTTCTATAAGGTGGAAGGTTAATATCATGAATAATCCAGTAATTGTAGATTGTATCCGCACACCAATGGGTCGCTCAAAAGGCGGCGTATTTAAAAACAAGCGTGCGGAAGATTTAAGTGCTCACCTTATGAAAGGGTTATTAGAGCGCAACCCAGCAGTTGATCCTGCATCAATTGACGATATTTATTGGGGCTGTGTACAGCAAACATTAGAGCAAGGCTTTAACGTTGCACGTAACGCATCGTTACTTGCAGGTATTCCACACTCAGTACCAGCTACAACCGTTAACCGTTTATGTGGCTCGTCTATGCAAGCATTGCATGACGCTGCTCGCGCAATTATGACAGGCGCTGGCGACACTTACCTAATTGGCGGTGTTGAGCACATGGGTCACGTTCCTATGACTCACGGTAACGACTTTCACCCAGGCTTAGCAACTTCAATTGCGCAAGCATCTGGCTCTATGGGTTTAACTGCAGAATACCTTGCTACCATTCACGGAATTAGCCGCCAGCAGCAAGACGAATTTGCATACCGTTCGCACCAACGCGCACATGCTGCAACAGTTGAAGGACGTTTCCGCCGCGAAATTTTAGCAATGGAAGGTCACGCAGCTGATGGCTCTTTAATTTTAGTTGAAGATGATGAAGTAATTCGCCCTGAAACAACGGTTGAAGGTTTATCTCAGCTTCGCCCAGTATTTAACCCTGCTTCTGGCTCGGTTACTGCGGGTACGTCTTCTGCACTTTCTGATGGCGCATCAGCCATGTTAGTAATGAGCGAAGAAAAAGCAAAAGAGCTTGGCTTACCAATTCGTGCACGCGTTAAAGCAATGGCAGTTGCCGGTTGCGATCCATCAATCATGGGTTACGGCCCAGTACCAGCAAGTAAAAAAGCACTTGCACAAGCAGGTATTACTATTGATGACATTGACGTAGCAGAGCTTAACGAAGCATTTGCAGCACAATCACTGCCTGTACTTAAAGACTTAGGTTTAGCAGACGTGGTTGATGAAAAAGTGAATTTAAACGGCGGCGCAATCGCACTTGGTCACCCACTAGGTTGTTCAGGTTCGCGTATTAGCACCTCGCTTATTCACTTAATGGAAGATAAAAATGCAAAATATGGTCTAGCAACTATGTGTATTGGTTTAGGCCAAGGCATCGCGACTGTATTTGAACGTGTTCAAGACTAAGTATTAACTTAAACATGTAAACCATCTTGGTGATTAAAAAGGCGAACTAGCGCAAGTTAGTTCGCCTTTTTTTATGCCACCAGCTTATAGCCGATATGAATAATGTGATCGGGTGTATTAAATTTAAACCAGATTATTTTTTAATGTATTACGCTTACCCGTTATATGCAAAACAGTTAACCAAACAGATTAATTGCGCTAAACTACCCGACCTAACCAAGCCGCGACTATTTTTACAGGTAACTTTTTATGAGCTTTGATAATCCCGATCACCAATTAGACGCCATAGGCCTACGCTGCCCAGAACCTGTAATGATGATACGCGCGGCAATTCGTAAGATGAACGACGGTGAAACGTTATTAATTACCGCTGATGACCCATCAACCACTCGCGATATTCCAAGTTTTTGTACGTTTATGGATCACACGCTGGTGGCTACAGACGCCGATGAAGCACCGTATAGGTATGTGGTGAAGAAAGGGTTATAGGTTTGAAAGCTGGTTTAGTAAGTTGGGTTATTTTTGAATATTTAACGCATCGTTAAGAACTTAAACCAGATGTAGGTTGGGTTGAGTTTTACGAAACCCAACTTGTTTTATAACACCGAAATTTTATTCATCATACAAAGTGGTTGAATCATTATTGCACTCCCAATCTTGGCTTAGTTTTGAATTTTTAACGTATTGATGAAAGCTTGAAAATGGCCAATCACTCACTTTAATAACATGGTTATGTTTCACCGGGTTGTAGTGAATATAATTAATATGATTATTTAAGTCTTCTTCATCTCTAATTTTATGTTCCCAATAGCGACGCTGCCAAATCCCGCGCTCTCCTTTCGCTATTCGACTTTTATTACAAAACTCTGTTGCTGGCAGCTCTCGAGAAAAGCCTGATTTTATAAGTCGCCAACGCATTGCGTAATTACTATCACCTTTAGGTAATTGCCAAATAGCATGAAGGTGATCGGGCATGATAACAATTGCAATCGTCTTTATTGGGTGATTATTTGCCACCTTTGAATATACACGGCGTAATAACTCTATATTTTCCACAAGCAAAGGCTGAGATCTATCTTCTAAATTTACCGTAAAAAAATAACATGCGCCCGCCTCTAACATACGTTTATAACGCATATTTTTATCCATAAAATAAACAGATAAATAAGAGTATAGATTAGTTTTGTTAATTATAATCAAGACAGGTTTACGTAACTCAACGTATTTGATAACCAGCAGCACAGTTTTATTCGCAGCATATGTTGGGTTTCGTTTCACTCTACCCAACCTACTTAAAATCTACTTATCCATTATCGCGCTTTTGATTTACGACTGTGATTAATACTAACTAAGATCATTAATTTGATTGTATATTTATAGCAATCAATAAAAATTATTATTGATGTAGGTTGGGTTGAGTTTTACGAAACCCAACGTATTTGATAACCAGCAGAACAGTTTTATTCGCCGCACATGTTGGGTTTCATTTCACTCTACCCAACTGACAGCTATTTCTTCGTAATCGTCACTTGCGGCTTATCGTAGTCACTGTAATCAATACTTACTATGTATGTGCCTTTTATTGCAGGTGAGTAACTAAAGTAATTATAAATAGTATTACAGTCTGCAAGGACGGGTTGGCCGAGCGTTAGTTTTTGCCCTGCAGGTTGTGAGTCGCTATAGCCGCAGTTGTAGCCTTCACTAAAATCGGCATCGGCTATTTTAAATTCGTACACTTTACCTGGGGTGCTAAATTTAACTTCTGCTTGGTAAAGCGCGCCGCCTACTGGCATAAACTGGTACTGAGGCTCTGCATCCCAAAGCGTAAAATCGCCTCTTAGGTAAATTGTTTTATCCAGCTCTTGCTGTGGTAGTACGTCGTTAATAGACACTTGGCTAGTACACGCTGTGAGTAAGCCGGCAATGGCAAGCGTTAAAATTCGTTTCATTGGCATCATTAATGGGTTTCCTTCGTTCTGTTAAAACTAAAAAGCCAGCAATACGCTGGCTTTTTATTGGCTTAAGCGGTGTTATTTTTGTAGTACAGATATATCTGCAATATCTAAAAATAAGCGGCTTAACTGGCTTAATAGTGCGAGGCGATTTTGCTTTACAGCTTCATCGTCGGCCATAACCATGACGTTGTCAAAAAAGTTATCAACACTTTGGCGAATACCTGCCAATTGGCTTAATGCCTCTTGGTAGTTTCCATCAGCGTAAAGTGGTGCAAGCTCAGTCGCAAATTTTGCTACTTGTGATGCTAATACTTTTTCAGCGTCGTCGCTTAATAGGCTCTCATCAACATCACCTTCGGTGGTAATGTTATTTTTAGCTAGTATGTTACCTACACGCTTATTCGCTGCTGCAAGCGCTTCTGCTGCGTCTAACGTACGGAAGTGGCTTACTGCTTTAACACGACGGTCAAAGTCAGTAGGTTTAGTAGGACGACGTGCCAGTACTGCCTGAATAACATCTACTTCAATGCCTTCGTCTTGATACCATGCGCGGAAGCGCCCTAGCATAAAGTCAAATACGTCGGTTGATACATTTAGGTTAGTAAGCTTTTCGCCAAACAGTGTTTGTGCTTTTGCTACTAGGTCTAAAATATCAAGCGGTAGCTCTTTTTCTACCATGATACGCAGTGCACCAATGGCAGCACGACGAAGTGCAAATGGGTCTTTGTCACCTTTTGGTGCTTGGCCTATACCAAAAATACCCACCAGCGTATCAAACTTATCTGCAATTGCTACTGCACAGCTGATTAGGTTTGTAGGTAAATTGTCGCCCGCAAAACGCGGCATGTATTGCTCGTTTTGTGCAATAGCTACATCTTCTGCTTCGCCATCAAAGCGTGCATAGTGCATACCCATTACACCTTGCACGTCGGTAAATTCCATTACCATTTCGGTCATTAAGTCTGTTTTACTTAATAGGCCAGCACGTTTTGCAAGGTCTTTGTCGGCACCTAGTTGCTCTGCAATGTAGCCGGCAAGTTCGCTAATACGTACAGATTTATCTTTAAGCGTACCTAATTGCTTTTGGAATAAAACAGTATCAAGTGACTCTAAGCGACTTTCTAGGGTTTTCTTTTTATCTGTTTCAAAGAAGAACTGCGCATCAGCTAAACGTGGGCGCACTACTTTTTCGTTACCAGATATAACCACACTTGGATCTTTACTTTCGATGTTAGATACAAACAAAAACTTATTTAAAAGCTTGCCGTTTTGATCTAATAGCGGGAAGTATTTTTGATCGTCCTTCATGGTGTAAATTAGCGCTTCGGCAGGTACATCTAAAAATGCTTCTTCAAATGTTGCCGTTAACGTTACTGGCCACTCTACCAGTGAAGTAACTTCTTCTAATAAGTCTTCATCCATTGCAACAACCGCATTCACTGCGCTTGCAGCTTCTTCTATTTGTGCACGGATTTGCGCTTTACGTTGTTCGTAATCAGCAATAACGTAGGCTGATTTTAATACGTCGAACACGTCATCTGCATGGCTAATGGTGATTTTTTCTGGATGATGAAAACGGTGGCCTTGTAACTGATTAGTTACTTGCTTACCTAAAATTTCGCCTTCAATAAGTTCATCACCAAATAAAATAGTTACGGTATGAACTGGGCGAATAAATTGTGTTTTATTCGCGCCCCAACGCATTGGCTTAGGTATTGGCAGCTTTGCTAACGACTTTGCAATGGCATCGCTCATCAGCGTTTTGGTTTCTTGTCCTGCTACTTTAGCAATATGTAAAAGCCAAGCGCCTTTGTCGGTTTCAAGAGTTTGTGCTTCACTTACGTCAATACCACAACCACGTGCCCAACCCATTGCTGCTTTAGTTGGGTTACCTTCGCTATCGAACGCAGCTTTAGTTGCAGGGCCACGCTTTTCTACTTCTTTATCTTGCTGCTTTGCTTCAAGCGCTTTTACTTGTAAACCTAAACGACGAGGCGATGCATACCAGCTTACGCCTTCATGCCCAAGCTCTAGTGTTTCAAGCTCTGCGGTTAAGTTTGCGGCAAAGGCTTCTGCTAATTTGCGCAGTGCTTTTGGTGGCAGCTCTTCGGTGCCAATTTCTACTAATAAATTTTGTGCTGACATGCTTACTTATCCTTACACAGCGGGAAACCAAGCGCTTCACGTGCATCGTAATAGCTTTGTGCACACGCTTTTGATAACGCTCGAACGCGTAAAATATAACGCTGACGTTCGGTTACTGAGATTGCATGGCGCGCATCGAGTAAGTTAAACGCGTGCGATGCTTTCATTACTTGCTCGTAAGCAGGTAGTGGTAAATTTGCTTCAATTAGCTTTTGGCTCTCAGCTTCACACTTATCAAACTGTGCAAATAAGTCATCTACGTTTGCGTGTTCAAAGTTGTAAGTAGATTGTTCTACTTCATTTTGATGGAATACATCGCCGTAAGTTACACGCCCTAATGGACCGTCTGCCCATACTAGGTCGTAAATACTGTCTACGCCTTGAATGTACATTGCTAAACGCTCTAGGCCGTAGGTAATTTCACCGGTTACAGGAGAGCACTCTAAGCCCCCTACTTGCTGAAAGTAAGTAAACTGCGTTACTTCCATACCGTTTAGCCAAATCTCCCAACCTAAGCCCCATGCGCCTAGTGTTGGCGATTCCCAGTTATCTTCTACAAAGCGTACTTCGTGCGTTAGGGTATCAAT
>NZ_DCYU01000125.1:19869-41479 GCF_002331165.1 Pseudoalteromonas sp. UBA2102 | reverse complement strand
AAATTGTGGGTCTTTTGGCGCGTCGTGGCGGCGCGTTATATAAAGCACACAGTCGGTTTGTCTATTATTGCTATAGGCTCTTACGTGCTCAATAGGCACTGAAAAAGTATCACCTTGGTTAAGCGTTAATACTTCATCACCTAAGTCGATTGTTACGCTTCCTTGATGAACAAATATAACCTCTTCTTCAAAGCGAATATGAGGCGCAACCTGTGCATCAGGTTGTAACTTTAACGCAGAAATATTAAAGCCATGAGGCCAATTTAGTTGTGTTTGAATACATGTTTTGGCGTTTAAATTACCGACTAATGGCGCTTCATATACGCCATCAAACTGGCTAAGGTACGAGCGTTTATTCCAGTTAAAGTTGCTGGCTTTAACCACTGTTTGTGCCAGCTCTTCATCGGTTATTACTCTGTGCTGCGCTATTTGCTCTTGGCTGGTCACGGCCATTGGCTTTACGCCGTCGGGAATGGTTTCATTTAACGTGGTATCTACTAAGCTGCCATTTTCTAGCAAAATTAGTCCGTATTCTTTTGCCATATCAAATACTTGCGGAGCCCAAAGTACTCTACCTGGGTTATCACTTCCAAGTACCGCATATAAATAGCCTACGCCGTCACCAACATTTTCAAACCCTCTAAATATATCCATCGGGATCGAAATAATATCGCCTTCATTTAAAATTACCTTGGCATCTTTACCGTCAACACCAGTGTAAAAAGCCCACGTACCACTGTGTACTACAAAAATTTCTTCAGTTAAATGGCTATGCTGCGAATTTAAACACCCTGCAGGTTGGCGCGCACCACCAATATTAAACCCATGAGGAATAGAAATATGCACATGTTGATTTGGGTTTTCGGCAACGCCTGGGCCAATAATTGTAAAGTTTTCTTTTTGATCGCTCCCCGGCGAGCGTGTATCAATAAAGGCATTTTTACACGCAATTAAATCATCGTATCGTACTAACCTATCTGCAAATACACTCATTACTCTCTCCTAAATTGGTTACTGTGCGGTCCAACCGCCATCAATTTTAATACTTGTACCTGTGATCATTGCCGAAAGGCCGCTTAGTAAAAACACACAAGCATTGGCAATATCATCGGTTTGGGCAATTTTTTTCAGTGGGATCATGTCGTAAACAAACTGCTTAAACGTCGCATCTTCTAGCATGGGTTTGGTCATTGGGGTTTCTACAAAGGTGGGGGCTACGGTGTTCACGCGCACATTTTTATCGGCAAGTTCAACCGCCATTGCTTTGCTCAACCCCTCTACCGCATGTTTGCTCATGCAATACAAAGTACGTTTAGGTGAACCTACAAACCCCATTTGCGACGACATATTAACCACCGCCCCAGCGCCAGAATTTATTAGCGCTGGCAGTGCCGCTTGGCTAATTTTGTAAACGCTGCGAATATTCATCGCAATTACGTCATCAATATTTTCATCTGTTTGCTCAAGCATTGGCGCAACCCGATTTATACCAGCGTTATTTAACAGCCCATCAAGTGTTTTTAGCGCCTTTAAACGCTCAAAAAAAGCATCGCTATTTATATCTAGCGGCCAAATTTCTATTTGCTCAGGCGCGTATTTCTGTAATGTTTGTAAATCACTGAGGGTACGTGCTACTGCAATAACTTGAGCCCCTGCATCTACGCATTTTTCTACGCATGCTTTACCAATACCTTTGCCTGCACCTGTCACTAAAATGGTTTTACCCACTAAAAGCGTTTTATCAAATCCCATTTGTTCACCTAAATTCTATATTGCATTCGAAGTCATTATTAATTAGAGTGCAGTTAGATGCAAGACATTATTTAACCAATACGTCTCATCAAATGTGTATATAACAACGACTCACTAAGGACACTAGCAATGATAAAGCATTTAAAAAAGGGTCAACCAATTGACTCAAAACAAAAACAAAATCAATCAGTAAGAGATATTGTAGAGAATATTTTAGCGCATGTTGAAACCGAAGGTGACGCAGCCATTCGTGAGTACTCTGAAAAGTTCGACAACTGGACTCCGGAGTCTTTCAAACTTTCAGAAGACGAAATTAAAGCCTGCTATACACAACTTGATGAGCAATTAATTAACGATATTAAGTGGGCGCAAAGCCAAGTACGTAATTTTGCACAAATACAACGTGACTCAATGAAAGACGTAGAGGTAGAAACTCTTCCGGGCGTAACCCTTGGTCATAAACATATCGCTATGGATAGCGTAGGCTGTTATGTGCCAGGTGGTAAATACCCGCTATTAGCCTCTGCGCACATGAGCGTATTAACCGCTAAAGTAGCGGGTGTTAAACGCGTAATAGCCATGGCTCCACCGTTTAATGGCAAGCCATCACCTGAAATTGTAGTCGCGATGGATATGGCCGGTGCTGATGAAATTTATTGTTTAGGCGGCGTGCAAGCGGTAGCTGCAATGGCAATTGGTACACAAACTATTGCGCCGGTAGATATGATAGTTGGCCCAGGTAACGCGTTTGTGGCCGAAGCAAAACGTCAGCTATTTGGCCGTGTTGGTATTGATTTATTTGCCGGGCCTACCGAAACCCTCGTTATTGCCGATGACAGTGTAGATGGCGAGCTATGTGCGGCAGATTTACTCGGCCAAGCAGAGCACGGCCCGACTTCACCGGCTATTTTACTTACCAACTCAGAGCAACTAGCTAAAGATACAATCGCTGAGGTGCAAAGGCAGCTTACTATTTTACCCACTGCCGATATTGCAGGCGTAGCATGGGAAGATCACGGTGAAGTAATTGTATGTGACACCTACGAAGAAATGCTGCAAGTTGCTAACGACTTAGCGTTTGAACACGTGCAAGTGATGACCAGCAATACCGATTACTTTAAAGAGAACATGCAAAACTTTGGCGCTTTATTTTTAGGTCCGCAAACTAATGTTTCGTATGGTGATAAATGTATTGGTACAAATCATACACTACCCACAGGTAAAGCTGCGCGCTATACTGGCGGACTATGGGTAGGAAAATTCATAAAAACATGTACTTTTCAGCAAGTAACAGAGCAAGCCTCGGTGGTTGTTGGTGAGTATTGTTCACGATTATGTGCTGCAGAAGGGTTCGCAGGCCACAAAGAACAAGCAGACATTCGTGTAAGACGATATAGGAAGTAAATCTTGAAGCAAAAAAGAGTCACCTCATACGATGTTGCCCGTGTAGCGGGCGTATCGCAATCGGCGGTATCACGTGTTTTTAGACCTGGTTTTAGTGTGTCTAAAAAAACCCGTGAAAAAGTAATCGCAACGGCCAATGAAATGGGCTATCGCCCGAATGCTATTGCCCGTATGTTGATCACCAAGCAATCGGGTATGGTTGCGGTTATATTGTCATCGCAAGCAAACCTGAATTACCCAGAGGTGCTTTCTGAGCTAAACAGAGAGCTGGCACTGCACAATAAACGTGTGCTGCTCTTTACACTTGATAACGCAGAAGAGCTAGATGAATTACTCGAAAACATATGGACCTTTCAGGTTGATGGTGTAATTGCCCTAGCTGCTCACTTTGATAGTAAAAGCTTAAACTTATTTGCTAAACACAGTACGCCTATTGTGCTTTATAACCGCCATGTGCCTGAGTCGAATGCAAACACCGTTTGCTGTAATCACGACAAAGGCATTAAACAGTTAATTGATTTATTACACGAAGCTAACCATAAATCGTATTTAATTATCTCCGGCCCTACCGACTCAGATGTTGCAAACGAGCGCAGAGAAATAGCCGAAAATTATTTACAAACCCTAGGCGTTAAAGACACGCCGGTTATTTATGGTGATTATGGGTATAAATCGGCACGCGACGCACTTAAAAAATGGTTAAAAAAATACCCCAAGCCCGATGCCATAATATGCAGTAATGACGCTATGGCAATTGGCGTAATTGATGAACTAAAAGAAAACTTTTGCATTAAAGTGCCCGACGACATGTCGGTTGTAGGATTTGATGGTATTAATGCCTCCTCGTGGTACAACTATCAAATAACCACAGTACAACAGCCAATGAAACAGCTTACTAAAGCCGCTGTTGATATTTTAATGGAGCGCATTGAAAACCCTCAAGCGGCTGCAGAAGTTCGGGTATTTACTGGTTCATTAATTGAAGGGAACTCTATTAAAAAACGTTAAATTAAGGAATTTTTGTGGCCAAAAATCCTGTTTATATTTTACCTGGTACACTGTGTAATGACCGCATGTTTGCAGCGCAAATTAACGCACTGCAAAATGCAGGTTATGCACCGTGTGTAATACCCTTAACCGAGCAATCTAGCATTTTGCAAATGGTAGAACTTTGCAAAAAAGTTGCACAAGAGCCGGGCCCATTTATAGGTTTTTCCATGGGCGGAATTGTTGCGCTTGCCCTGTTAAAATCAAACCCTGAGCTTGTTACCTCCTTGTGTTTAATGTCGAGCAATTATTTAGCCGATAAACCTGAGCGTCCTGCAATTAGACTCAAACAAATTGAACACGCCAAAAGCACCAGTTTAAAAGACCTGCTTAAACGTGACTTTTTGCCGCACTACTTTTACCAACCAAGTAAAGCCCATGAAGAGACCGTACTTAGCATGGCAAACGATCTGGGTATTAACGCCTTTAGCGCCCAGCTGAGTGCACTTGCCACCCGCGAAGATACGTTAAGCGTAATAAAGCAAAGTACAAAAAAACTACTCATTATTGGGGGCGAGCATGACCCGTTATGCCCGGCAAGTGTTCAGCAAAGTATGCATGAAGCAGCGCCTAATAGTGACCTTGTACTGCTTGGTCATTGCGCTCACTTTGCCCCGCTTGAGCGAAGTAATACGGTAAACGCAATTTTATTAGACTGGTTGGAGTCTTTATCATGAATTTAAAGCAAAAGTTAAATGCAAAACAGCTACTGCTAGGTACCTTTATTAAAAGCACGCATTATCATAATACAGAAGTATTGGCTCACACTAACCTTGATGTTCTGTGCCTTGATGCAGAGCATGCGCCCTTTGATAGAGGCGATTTAGATAGCTGCATAATGGCAGCACGTACTAAAAATATGCCCACGCTTATACGTGTTAGTAATACAGACCACGCCACTTTATTAAGTAGCTTAGATATAGGCGCAGATGGCCTTGTGCTGCCGCATATAAAAACCCCCGAACAAGCAAAAGCAATTATTAAAAACTGCTTTTATGGCAATAACGGCCGAGGCTATGCCGGTTCAAGCCGCTTTGCTGGTTACACAACCCATGCCCTAACCGATAACCTAGCAAGCAATAAGTCATCAACCTGTATTATTGCGCAAATAGAAGATGCCGATGCACTGGATAACATAGAGCAACTGTGCCAAATAGATGAAATAGACTGCATTTTTATAGGCCGTATGGATTTAACCATTTCCCTTGGCGAAACCAACCCAAGTGCCCCTATTGTACTTGAGGCAGTCACTAAAATAGCCAAGGCAGCGGCTAAATATAATAAATGCTGTGGCATGTTTGTAGGTAATTTGAGCGAGCTGAGCCATTGGCAATCATTAGGCGTGAGCTTTTATTTATTAGGCTCAGATCACAGCTTTTTATTAAGCGGCGCTAAGCAATTGCGAGAGCAATTTGAAACAGCAACAGGAGCCCAAAACAATGAACATTCATAATAAAAATAAAGCGTTAATACACGACTTTAGACAGGCCCTGTATAACTTTGATATAAACGCCTTGCATACACAAATTAATACCGTGTTTAGCGATGACGCGCTCATTCAGCTGTGTTACCCGTTTGAAACACTTGCCAACCCTAATGCACTTATTGAGCAAGTTTATTTACCGCTTAGCGAGGCATTTGTAGGCTTAGAGCGCCGCGATACAATCGTTATGGGAGGTAGCTCAATTAACGACTCAGACTGGGTAGGTTGTTGCGGGTATTATACCGGTTCGTTTGAAAAGCCATGGCTTGATATCCCCCCTACTGGGCACCAAGTCAGCATGCGTTTTCATGAGTTTTACCGTATTAAAAATAACAAAGTGGTAGAAGTACAAGCTATTTGGGATATTCCCGAAGTAATGATGCAAGCTAATGTATGGCCGCTTTCGGTGAGCTTAGGTAAAGAGTGGCATGTACCAGGCCCTGCAACGCAAGATGGATTAATCACAAACGCATACAATGAAGAGCACGCAGCACAAAGCTTAAAACTGGTGGGCGACATGTGTGAGCACCTTGGTTTTTATGCCAAAGGCGGTATAGAGGCCATGAAGCTTGAGCAATTTTGGCACCCGCACTGTAGCTGGTATGGGCCAAGTACCATAGGCACTGCACGAGGTATAAAAGGGTTTAGAAACTGGCATCAAATTCCGTTTTTAAATGCCCTGCCAAACCGAGTAGGTGATGCAAGTAAAGGCTATTTATTTGCCGATGAAAACTATGTTGGCTTTACCGCATGGCCGGGTATGAGCATGACTATTAGTAATGATGGTTGGTTAGGTATTGCGCCCGCAAATCAGCAAATAACCATGCGTAGTCTCGACTTTTGGCGCGCCGAGAATAACTTAATTCGCGAAAACTGGGTGCTGATAGATATTCTTGATGTGTACCATCAAATTGGGGTAGATGTATTCGCACGCATGAAAGAGCTTACCAAAGCGCGCTATTTAAACTTTGCGCCCTAGGGCGTATAAACAAAAAAAGCTCTGTTAAACAGAGCTTTTTTATTACTTAAATAGACTATGCGCCAGGGTTCGCAATACTTTGCGTGCGCTTTAAAATATCTAGACCTTGTTGTTTTAACCAATAAGGAATATCAATAATGACCCAGTTTTCTACTAATTTATCGCCCTCGCGGTGATACACATCCACCACGCGCATATCTGCTGGGGTATTAGCACCTGGTAGGCCTAAAAAGCCCCCAATGGCCGTGTTAGTTAGGTTAGGCCAGCCAAAAAAGCAGGCAAACTCATCTTCAGCAAAACGGCAAATATGGCCGTTAAATACTTTACCCGTTAACCCTTCTCTAAACGGATACATATGCTGCTGCTGATAACGCTTAATTGTGTAAGTTGCGCCAATGCCTGCTGGGCCATACCACACCATGTTTTCGTCCCAGGTTTTACCAAGCACTTCGGGCGGGCACGTATCAACGCCACTTTTATTAAGCGCGGTTAGGTTATCAATCATTTGATTTACCAGCGCCATTGTTTTTTCGCTTTGCTCGTCGCTACTTTTACCCAAACGAATACCATCGTGCGTACGTGGCCCAGGATACGTAAAATATTGCCCGGTTGAGAGCGGCAGCGGGTTTAAACCTACTTGCATCATAAGGCCAATAATATCGACAAAAAAACCGGTCTGAATTATTTTTCCGTCTTTAACACAGTTAAATTCGGCATAGCGCAAAGTGGCAAGCTTATGGGTTGGCGCAATACCTAGCCAATCTTTATCAAATAAGCCCATAAAATGGCCCATGCTCATCACCCACTGGCCACCGTCGGCTTCGCTTTGCCCTGCAATAAAAATATCCTCACGGCGCTGCAGCGCACTAAACGAGCTAAATAATGGCTGCCAAACTTGGGTAATTACATCATTCGCACACTCAAGCTCATTAAACGGGTGCACCCCTTTAAAGCTGTATTCATTGGCCATAAACTCATTAAATACGGCTTGTAAATCATTGCCTTGTGCTTTTTCTAATGCAGTATGAAATTGACGAACTAGTTGTTTATCTTTAAGTATATCTGCCATGATTATTCCTCATTGTTTGCGCAGTCAAATTAATGTCTTCAAACCGCCGTTAAACACACTTTAACAAAATGTATTGCATTTAAAGAGTAATTAAAAGCCTGTGAATAGTAAGTTATAAATTGCTTTAAAATAATACTAATGAGAATTGACTTCGAAGTCAAAGTGATTCATGATGATTCAAAATAAAAAATACAAATAGGCTCTCAAGCCCGTAAAACCTAATCTAACAGGATTAATTATGAATGATTTTGGATTGTTGAATTGGAGCATTCTCATCGGGTACATAATTGCCAACCTAATACTTGGGTTTGTAATTAGTAAAAAGATCAGTAGTGCTAACGACTTTTACATAGGTCGAAAAACAACACCTTGGTGGGCTATTGGTATATCGGTTGTTGCTACTTATGTAAGTGCGCTCACCTTTTTAGGTGCGCCAGCGTGGTCTTACAAAGAGGGGCTCTCGGTTATTGCCATACACCTTAACTACCCACTGGTTATTGTGGCGGTGGTGTGTTTGTTTTTTCCGTTTTTTTACAACGCGGGTGTAGCCTCTATTTACGAATACCAAGAGCGCCGCTTTGGTAAAAAGGCCCGCTTACTTATCTCTACTATTTGGTTAATATCGCAAACTATGGGTTCAGCCGCAGTGCTGTATGCAACCTCCTTAGTATTGGCCTTTATTATTGATATAAATGTTATAACTGCGATATTTTTAGTTACCATAATCGCCCTTATTTATACCATGCTAGGTGGCATAACCGCCGTTATATGGACCGATGTAATTCAGTCAGCCATCTTATTTATAGGGGCTGGTATTATTATGTATGCCCTTATTACCTCTATGGATGGTTCATTTAGCTCAACACTGAGCGAGCTAAAAAGCCAAGGTAAATTAGACCCACTTAATTTTTCGCTCAACTTTACCCAAGTAACTACCGTGTGGTCTGGCGTGCTGGCTATGTCGCTGTATCACATTACGGTGTATGGCACTAACCAAATGATGGTGCAACGCACCCTTGCCGCTAAAAATATTGGCGATGCTAAAAAATCCTACTTACTAATGGGCTTTATCGCGTTCTTTATTTACTTGTTTTTTATATTTATGGGCGTGCTGTTTTATAGCTACTACGGCGGGCGCACTTTTGAAAACGACAACTTAATTATTTTACAGTTTGCAGCTGATTATGGCTTACCAGGGTTAATGGGCATTATTGCCGCGGCGGTAATGGCAGCATCTATGTCGAGCCTCGACTCAGCACTTAACTCACTTTCAACCATAAGTACTATCGATTTTTATAAAAAGTACTTTGCGCCTGAAAAAAACGACGCTCACTATTTAAATGTTACTCGCTTATTTACGCTAGGTTGGGCGGTGATCATTATTATTCCGGCCATTATGTATCACCTATACAGCGAAGGCTCAATTTTAGAAATACTCACTAAAGTAGGCTCGTACTTTGTAGGTGCTCAGCTTGGCATGTTTGCCCTTGGGTTTTTCTCTAAGCACACCACCGAAAAAGGCTTATTAATAGGCACCTTAGTGTCGTTTATTACCGTTGCTGTGTGCGCACTGTTTACCGACATTGCATGGCCATGGTACTGCGCCATAGGGGCAATAACCTGCCTTGTATTTAGCATTGCGTTAAGTATTGCATTTGATGGCTATCAAGAGGATTACAACGAATACACCATTAAAGGTCAGTTAAAAGCATTTAAAAATGAAAAACGTCCAGAAAAAGAAAACGGCTGGTACTTAATTCCGGGTAAGTTTGACTCAATCAATTACTGGTTACTTGGCTTTTTTGTACTGAGCTTTGCCTCTCTCATGTTATTTGAATATTTTGTGTAAGGTGAAAAAATGAATATTTTAGAACAACTTTTCGAAAACTTCAGCGCTGCAGAATTGCCAAATCAAGCATTGCTTGCAGACTCCGTTCAATGGCAGGTAAGCCACCCTTTTGAGCCTATTAGCACAAAGCAAAATGTGATTAATGATTACTTTGGCGTACTTAAACATTCGTTACCTGACATAGAGCGCAAACCGTTTATCTCTATCCAGGGCGACTACAAAGGTGAGCAATGGGTGTGTGCAACAGGGTATTTTACCGGCACATTTACACAGCCTTTATTGGGTATTCCTGCCAGCGGCAAAAGTGTGTTTATTCGCTACAGCGAAATGGCGCAAATAGAAAACAACCAAGTGGTTAATGTTTACACATTTTTAGATTTAATTGATGTAATGAACCAAGTAGGCGTAAACCCATTACGCCCAAGCTTAGGTTACCCAGGTTTAGTTATGCCCCCCACCACACTTGATGGCGTACCAACAGGTGATAAAAACGAAACGCTTAGCAAAACCAACGAGCAACTTGTAGTTGATATGCTCACAGAGCTTGGCCGCTATGACGGTAAAGACTTATACAGCATTAATTTAGAAAAATACTGGCACCCAGACTTTATTTGGTATGGCCCAGCAGGCATTGGGACAACCCGCGGAATTAGCGGCTTTAGAGAGCACCATCAAGGGCCGTTTTTAAAAGGCTTTCCTGATCGCGGTATTAATAAAACACTGTGTTTAGTAAGTCACGATAACTTTGTTGCTACCGGCGGCTGGCCTCACATGTATGGCACCCATACCGGTGAAGACTGGTTAGGTTTACCGCCTTCTGGCAATAAGCTGTTCCCGCGTGTCATGGACTTTTGGCGCTGCGAAAACGGCATATTAAAAGAAAACTGGGTCGCTATTGATATCCCTCATTTATTAAATGGAATGGGCATTGATATTTTTGAGCAAATGCAACGCAAAATAGCCGCAGCTAATTAAGAGGTGAGCATGAACAAACACAATAATATGACCCAACCTTACTGGCTGCCGTTATCGAGCGTGTTAAACCCGCAAGGTAACAAACAACAGCCTTTAATCGGTTTTGATGACGAGTTTGTTGATATCGTTGATTACATTTTACGCATAACGCACCGTATTTGGGAGCAAAAAAACATTGGCTTATGCTATCGCTATTACGCCGATGTATGCCCTGTTTTTACCCTTGGCGCCTATGGCGAAAACATAGAAGATGTTATTCAAGGCACCCTTAAAACTATTGCCGCCTTCCCCGACAGGAGCCTAATTGGCGAAAACGTGGTGTTTTCAGAAGAAGCCAACGAGCACTATTACTCATCACATTTAATTAGCAGTGTAATGACCAACACAGGTAACTCTGAGTTTGGCCCAGCAACACATAAAACAGGGCGTGTTACAACCATTGCCGACTGCGTATGCTTTGAAAACAAAATAGTTAAAGAGTGGCTAGTGCGCGACAACGGCTTTTTAGTTAAGCAGCTTGGCTTAAACATTTTTAATGTAGCCAAACACATGGCAAACATTCCGAGTAAAGAAAAACACACGCAGTGGCTAAACGATGAATTTAACCGTGTAATTGCCATAGATCACCGCGTTGCAAGTACGCCCATTGTAGAGGGTGAGCTTGCGGCATTTGCCCACACTTGGTTAGACACGCTATTTAATCAAAAACAGTTTGCTAAAGTACACGAATTTTACAGTTTAACGGCAACACAACAATGGCCTAGCGGCAGAATGGCCACCGGACTTGCACAAATTAATGGCGTATTTATACAATTTTTTGCAACCTGCCCCGACGCCAAATTAACGATTGATCATATAGCTATTACCCCATTTGACGAAACCACGACTGATGTAGCGATACGTTGGTCGCTAGCAGGCCACTTTAATCCGCAAAATAGCGAGCTAAGTGAGCTTAAACAGCAGCCTTACTTTATTTTAGGCGCATCGCATTTGCGTATTAAAAACAAAAAAATCATCGAAGAGATCACCGTTTTTGATGAAGTAGCACTTTATGCAAACTTATTTAAAGCACATGCATTAGTCAACAAATCACAGTGGGAGGAAAATGCATGATCAACGCTATTATCGATTTATACACTAAAGCCGACATTGAAGGTCTAAGCAGCAAGTTGCTTCGCAGTAGCCGTTGGCAGCAGCACCACTTTACCGCCATGGGTGCTTTGCAGGCGCAGCCTTTGTGGCTTAGCTTTTTAGCTCAATATGGTGTGTCTGAGTGTGTATCGCACACTCATAGTGTAGGCGCAGAACGTGAAACCCTACAGCTGGTTTTACAGCCTAAAAAGCTTAAAAATCCAGTGCGTTTAACGTTTGTAATAAAACACAACGGGACTTTTATTAAGTCAGTAAAATGTGTGGTTGATACGTTGTCGCTAGCGAATAACGAGTATGTAAATACAACGGTAAATAACAGCTCGGTTATTCCTAAACTACCAAAAAGTGACCCGATCATTGTTAGCGATTTAGATAACCAGCTGCACCCTACTACTTTTCATGCAACCCCCAGCGCTATTTGCGAGCTGCCCTCTCACACTGCTCGTACTTTAGATAACTGGTGGCAAATTTGGCAAACTAATAACTTGGCTCAGTTTGAAACCCTTTATACTCCAAGCGCTACGGCTGTACTTGCAGGTAACACACAGCCACAACCTATTAGCGCGCTGCTTGATTGCCACTTAGATTTTACGCAATCGCTAAGCAGACGCTATGCTCAGCTAGAAACCGTTGAGTATGACAGTACGCAAAACCAAGCCACCCTATGCTGGACTCTCGATGGCAGCTTTAATGCTAAAAACGTACGTGTACGTCAGCAAATAATTAGCGTTATTAGCATCAGCGATAATCAAATAACCCACGAAGTAATGCAATTCGACACGCTGGCACTTAACCAGCAGTTTGCATTATAAGGTCACCTTTTCCACTTCCCTTGAAGCGCTCACTGAGCGCTTTTTTTATAAATGGTCTTTTAGCAACCTGTAATCATACTTAAGCAATTTTCACCTTGTTAATGACTCGCTTTTATAACTCAAAATAGCTCACTTAATTAAGCGAGTGGGTATTACTTATCTAAAAAAATAACGCTTTAAAATAGTTAAAGGCAGTAAATAAAGTATCAGCCTCGCCTTACTAAAGCCCGAGTATGCAACCAACCGCCAAGCCCCCCACATTGTAAGTTACGCACTTATGGCTTAAATACACGTATGCATTTAGCAAACTTAAATGAAGGTCAGGTAAGAGGCGTTAAGCTTACAATCTAAAGCCAATAAAAGCGCACTCAATAAATGCCAGTAAAGGTGGGGGAAATACAATAGTAAGGTTAAATAGCAGCTAACAGGAGCTAACTAACAAGCTTAAAATAAAAAAAGCCAGCTAATAAATAGCTGGCTGAAAGTAATGACCGTATCGGCCATTTTAGGAAATTCTAAAACTGATATTTTAAGCTTGCGCCCCACGTACGTGGGTTGTTCCAGTTAGCTTGTACTGAGTTTGCAGGTAAGCCATCAACAATTTGTGAGTGCACTACACCACGGGTTAAAATCGCTTTATCACCAATGTTTTTAACGTACGCTTCTACTTGCACACTGTCGTTAATGTACCAAGTTAAACGTGCATCAGCCATTAAGTGCGCATCTACTTGCACCTCTGGGATGTTCGTATCAAACGCGTAGTAATCGTCTAAGTAATTTAGTTGAATGTACGGTACTAAGTACGAATCCCCCCCTAAGCTAAACTCATAACGAGCTGAAAAACCAACACTGTACTTAGGCGCCATAGCGGGGCTCCAGCCTTCAAAACTAAACTGACTAGAGCTGTCGTTTATATCTTGGCGACCTTCTAAGTTACCTAATGCTAATAATGGGCGAAGCTGCTCATTACCTACCGCATAACCATCAGCAAATTCGCTATCAAGCAGAGATAAGGTACCGGTTAGTGTTAGGTTATCAATTGGCACCCATTGAATATCAGCTTCTAGGCCCACAGTTTCTACATCGCCGCCGTTTTCGTAGTATTCAAAGGTGGTAGCAGTACCTGCTGCAACACACTCTAAAACAGTATCGCCAGTGGTCGTATCGTTACATGAGGTTGCAAATAACTGTGCTTTTACATCTTCGTATTCGTTCATAAATACCGAAAGATTTAAACGCATTGCGCCATCAAGCAAATAGCTTTTCATACCCATTTCGTAAGAGATAACATCTTCGTTATCGTAAAGTGGGTCAGCACCGCGAGCTACAACGCGCGAATCGTTTGCGCCACCGGTTCTGTAGCCTGTCGCTACACTTGCATACACCATAATATCGTTATTAATGTCGTACTCAGCAGCCGCTTTATAAAGTAGCGCTGAGTCATCCCAATCTGGTATTGTATCGCCGGTAAATGTTTTGTCGTCTTGGTTTACACGCAAGCCACCTACCACGCGCAAATCTTCTGTTACTTGGTAGCGTAATTGCCCATACGCCGCAATAGATTTTGCCGTATGCGGGTCGTAATCCGGGTTCCCCCATGAAGGCACTACAACAGAGTCTGATACACCATCGCCTGTGGTATCTGCATGCGATAACCAGCTCCAATCTGCTTCTTGGTCAAAGTAGTAAAGGCCACCAATCCACGAAAAATCACCTTCATCGTTAGATGAAAATTGCAGCTCAGATGAGAGTGTTTTTTGGTCATCCTCACGGCCAAAACCACCTACAAAATCAATGCCACCGTCGCTGTAGTCGTTATCGTAATATTGCTTACCACTAAGCGTTGAGTAGTTAGTGGTCCATTTAATATCAGCAAAGTCGGTATACCATTCAAGTGCTAATGTGGTCGAAAAGCTTTCTTGCTTATCAAGTGAAAAACCATTGCGGTAAACATCATACGGACCAAGGTCTTCGTGCTGTGCATCACTTGGCTGATAAATATGCCCCTCGGTTATTGTAGGCGTAGTGTTAAATACACCCGACCCCGGCGAGGTTTCTTCAATTTGGTAGCCCGCTATTTGTTGGTAACCCCAAATAGCTTCTGAGTTAGAGTCTTTACGCGAGTAATCAAAGCGTACTGTGGCATTAAACTTTTCGTTTGGCTCCCACTTAGTAACGTTACGCATATAAAACTGGTTTTTCTCGCGCAAGTCATCTGAAGGGCCTGGAACAACTAAATTATTGATATAACCATCGTGACGATCAGAGGCCACTACAAAACGGGTTGCCACGGTGTCGCTTACTGGAATATTTATAATTCCTTCGTAAGCGCTGCGGTTATAACTGCCTGTTTCAACTTTTATACTCCCCAGTAAATCGTCAAAAACAGGTTGATTAGTAATAATATTAATACTGCCCGCAAACGTGTTTCGGCCATATAACGTACCTTGCGGCCCGCGTAATACCTCAATGCGTTGAACATCCACCAGCGCGCCTAAGCCCGATGAGGTAGTCGGCACATAAATACCATCTTGAAATATACCTACAATTTGCTCAGCAATACCGGTGCCTGCTACACCTACTTCGTTGGTGCGAGCGCCACGCATAGCGGGTCTAACTTCACCACCCGAAGAGCCCATACGTAAGCCTGGTACCACTTGTTCAAGACCCGTAACATCAATAATACCAGCACGGGCAATGTCCCCTTCCCCTAATGCTGTTATTGATGATGATACTTCCTGTAGGTCTTGTGAGCGACGGTTTGCCGTTACCGCTATACGCTCTATCGCGGGCTCTGCGGTTTGTTCTTGTGCTTGTGCTTGTTCTGGCTCTTGCGCAGCGTGTGCGTTCATTGTGGTTGCTGCAATAGCGGTGGTTACAGCAAAGTGAACGAGAGTCCGTGTAAATTTAGCTTTCATTATAGTTATTCTCCCCAGTATAAAACGTATTTAGTTCTCCCCAAACCTACATTTTCAATTATTACAGTAAACAAGTTGTATCAATTGAAAATGCATGGATCTAAAATAGACTTCGAAGTCAAAAAGATCAACAACTTTTTGCTCGAATAATAACCTTATCGAAATTAACCTAAATAAAACAATATATTAAAATTAAAATAAAGTGATTTCGAAACACAAAAAAAGCCAGTAATAATTTATTACTGGCTCTATGTAAGCGATTGTTTAATTTAAAATTTCAATGCTATATTTTAGCAAAATGCACAAACTTACACTTTTACTTAAACCTTAAAATACATTATTGAAAAATGCCTAAAAGTTATAGCCTACCCTTACACCATAAGTGCGAGGATTAGCATAATCGGCCGCAGCCACATTACCACCAAAGCGGACTGTCCTAAGTAGTATAAGCTCATCTCCTGCGTTTTGAACATACGCACGTACAGACCACTCATTATCTGCCGAATACCATGCAAGGCTAGCATCGTACTTTTGGTAGCTTTCTTGAGTACCAAATGAAAAAGGCAAATCGTTGGTTGTATACGAATCCGATAATTGAATACTGGTAGCAGGCACTACGCGGCCTTTATCACCTAAATCAAACTCATAACTGGCCAATAGTGTAATATTGTATTTAGGGCTTAGCTGCACGTCATTACCATCTAGTTGCAGTAAGTTATCTACGCCATTAATGGTCTCTCCACCCTCTTCAAATACATTTGGCGTAACAAAGTCGCCATACGTTGAGTCTGTAAACGCGGCGCGTGCCCCTAGGCGCAATGCATCACTTGCCTGCCAATCAATTTCTAACTCAAGACCTGCAGCATCAATTTCCCCGGCATTACCAAAAAACGACACCGCCGTACCACCCACGTTTTGAAAACGAGTAGAAAGTAGGTCCTCGTACTGGTTGTAATATAAAGAAGCGTTAAATCTTAATGAATTATCAAGCAGCATGCTTTTAAAGCCAAGCTCGTAAGCCGTTACTGTTTGCTCATCGTAGCTATCTTCGCCATTAAAAGCGCCCTGTGCGTTACCCGCTAAAAAGCCCGTAGAAACTGTAGCATAAAGCAGTTGAGAACTTGCTAAATCGTGCTCAAGACCTAGCTTCCACGTTACTTTACTCCAATCATCGTCTGCGTTATCAACCTCAAGTACAGAAAAATCGAGCGTGCTTAAGTTATCTGGGTTTTGGCCGTAAATATCCCACTCACGGCTGTCATTTGTATACCTAATGCCGGCTATACCGCGTGTATCATCATTAAATGTGTAATTACCTTGAAAGTAGGCCGCAGCTGATCTTGTTTCTAACTGAATTTGATTTAACCACGACGCGTACTGAAATTCTTGGGGTTGCGTTGTATCTGGCACATTATCAACCACAGCGCCATAGCTGCCATTTAAAAATGCGTTGTCTAAATCTTCTGAAAGCAAATAAATACCCGCTACCCATTCAAAGTCGCTTTCATACGTTGATCTAACCTGCACTTCTAACGAGTTTGTTTTTGATTCAATCGCATTGCCATCAACCGTGGTTGCATAAGTCGAAAAATCACCATCAGTAAGGCGCGTTTCTTCGTAATCCATTGAGGCTGCAATCACTTTCAAATCTACCGACTCTAATGACCAGTTAAGCTCTGCACTAATGCTTACATCACTTACATCACGCGATGGTTTATAGTCAAACTGCTGAGTAAATGGGTCTGACGATACCGCCTGTGCGGTATCAAGCCCTGGTGTTGCAGCGTTATCTAAACCTGCGCCAAAGCGGCCACAATTACTGCCACACACATCGTCACGACCAATTCGCTCAGTTAATGGTGCCGACAAACTTGTTTTACCCGTTGCAGGATTTATAGGAACGCCTAAAATATGGTAGCCAAAAGCACCGCCGCCATTTGATTCATCCTGCCACGTTTCTACTTTTACATTTAAATTTATATCGTCGTTAATTTCAGTAAAAACTTGGCCACGTAAAAAATACATATCAGCATCTTTTAAGCCTGCATCTTCATTAAATGTATTTTCAACGTAGGGATCTCTTATTTCTCGAACGCCAGTAAATCGCACCGCGGTATCATCAGTAAGCGCTGCATTAAAAAAGCCCTCACCACGTAAATGACCATAATTCCCAAATGTAACGGCCATACCGCCTTCGGTAATATCTAGCTCTGGTTTTTTAGCTATCACATCAATCGCACCACCAAATGAGTTACGACCAAACAATGTACCTTGTGGCCCGCGTAATACTTCAACACGCTCTAAATCAACAAACCCAGCAAGCGCCTGCCCGTGACGTGGGCGATAAACACCGTTAGAATAAAACGCGATGGCAACATCGTTAGCCTCTACTTGCTCTGTTCTAGCACCGCGCATAGCTGGGCGAGCATCACTGCCCGACACACCCGACTTTAACCCTGGCGCTAAGCTATCAAGGTTTAAGATATCAGTAACGCCATTTTCTAGTAAATCTTTAGCAGATACAGCGGTCACAGCCAACGGCACTGATTGAATACTTTTAACACGCTTAGTAGAGGTAACCGAAATAACCTCCAACTCTTTGTTAGGGTTTAACTTTGCCTCTTGCGAGTATACCGAGGCTGAGCCCAATATCGCCGTGTTTACTGCAGCAAAAATAAGTGTTTTACGTAAAATATGTGCGGCCATGAGATTAATTCTCCACCTGTTGATATAAGTTATTTTATTAAGCATTTAAGGGCTAAATAACCCGCAACCGAATTTTAAGTATTTATAATGATTAAAAGCGCGATTTAAATGCCTATTTTTTCGACTTATAAAAACTATCGCTTTTTGCATTCGAATGCAATAAAGATTATGTAAAAGTTTTACATGTTCATAACACTAAAAACGAAGCAGCGTATTTAAACAAAAATAAACCCTTTAAAATTATAAAGTTATTTTTAAGGTTTATTCTTTAAAGCACTGGTTTGATCTGTTTAATTTAACAATAACAACCAAAGAAAGAAGTATGGTAGAGAAAATACAGATTAAAAGACTTCGAAGTCCAAGGAGGGGTAATCACATTTAAAGTAGGCACCTAACCGACTAATAATTAAGTGCCCACTGTCACTAAAAGTTAAAGCGTATGGCTGAAATATAATTACATGTAAAATAGCAACAGCTAATAACTATTCTCATAATTAGTTTTGTGTCTTTTTGCTTAAGTTTTCAATTAAGTCTTGTGCGCTATAGCTGTTGTCGCTGGGTTTAATACCTTTGCCCATTTTAATGTCAATCAGGGTGTGTACTTCTTTTCGTTTATCATTGTTGCTCACTTGTACGCCTACGCTATTGCTCGGGCGTACGCGTGTTTCGCAGGTTAATAAACCGCAGTTTCGCTCATATTGCTGGCTGTGTGATGCACTAATAGATGACGCGGGCGCTTGCGATTTAGACTCAACAAAGGTTTCTTTATTTGTTACAACAAACCAGTCCTAGCCTTGCGCTTGGGTAAGTTCAGCCGCGCGTAACAATGCATAGTCACCGGCATCGGCTACATTGTTTGACACACTTTTAAACTCGACGCGGTATTGATCGTCACTAATTTTTTGCTCGCTATAACCTTGTGAGCCATTATTAGCTGGGCGGTAGTCTGGTTTAGATGCGCAACCCGCCATAAGTAAAATACTGATAATTAAAATAGATGTTTTCATTATTCACCTCGTTTTATAAAAACTATTATTGGTTTAACTGCCACTTTGCACTAATTGCTTGCTGCTCTTGCGCTCTATCTAGTGGTGCGCCGCTGATCATGCTATCTATAACAGCATCTAACTCACTGTTATTAGACGCCGTTTGATATTGCGCGCCATTATCACTTTGCTGCGCGGCTGTTTGCGCTTTAATTTGCCAACCGCTTTGCGTTTTACAAGCAATGCTTGTTTGCGTGGTATTGTTTGAGCTTAGCGCATACTGCCTACAAAGCTCACCTTGCTGATTTTTAAAGCTAAGCTGCGCGCTAAATACTGAGCCATCACTTTGCTTATACTCACCACTACTTAGCTGTGTATTAAGTGCTGATGCTATGTTACTGGCTACTAAATTTTGCGACTCATTGGGTTGTAAATAACTAGTCATTGCAATACCAAATACCACGGCAACGCTTGCAGCTATTGCTAAGCTTTTATTAGCCGACTGCTTAACCCTTTGCCAAGGCGTTAACGTTACTACATTGCTATTTAACGTGTTTTTTGTCGTTGCTGTATCAAGCTTTGCAACCGTTTTAGCTAATGAGTCACTAAGGGGTGCGTCATCAATACTTGTTGCGTGCTCTTTTACTCGCATGTCTACTTCGCTTAGCTCTGCAAGTCGCATTACTAGTTCATCATCGGTTTCAAGGGCTTTGCGCACTTGCTCCATTTCGTGCTCGCTTAGCTCTGAGTCTAAAAAGGCGCTAAGTGTTTCGTCGTTAATGTTCATACTTGCTCCTTTTTAAAGTCGGGTTTTATTAAGTTATAAAGTGTACTGCGTGCTCGCGATAATTTACTCATTACACTGCCTATAGGTATATCGAGTGTATGTGCTACTTCTTTATAGGCCATGCCCTGCACTGCCACTAGCGATACAATTGCGCGTTGCTCTTCGGGTAATTGCCCAAGTGCTGTATTTACATTTTTAAGCATTTGTTTGTTTTCGAGTGTTTGATGCTCATTACTTGTAATTGGCTCTGGTAAAACATCGGCCTGGGCCGTATTTTGCCTTACCTTGCGTGAGCGGTATTCGTCTATCCACACATTGCGGCAAATTTTAAACGCCCATTTAGCAGGCTTAACGTCATCCGGAATGCCTTTTACTAATAGTTTTTCAATTGTTATTTGCACTACATCGTCTGCATCTGCTTTACTACCCGTTAGCGAATAGGCAAAACGCCTAAGCATGGGCAATAAGGTTTTTAGAGTTTCGTTCATTGATTTTTACCCCTTTTATAAAGAAGACGATTCAAAAAAACATTTATTCCCAAATAATCAAAATAATTTGAATAATGAAATATTTCTATGTGTTAAACGTTAACTACAAGCATGGTAAATTTAATAGAAGTAACCCACTATGAATATTAAAAACACACGCGTTAAACACATAATAGCCACTTCGCTTTGCATATTTAGCGCAACGAGCTCAGCCAATATAGTAAGCGTCGATCAAGTGCTTGAGCAGCTAAACCCAATAGAGCAGCGTATTGAGCAAACTATAGAGCGCGCACAACGCCTGCCGCTTCCGGTGCCTGTACCACAAGTTTCGATTGATGAACTAAAAGCGCAAATTAGTGAGCCAATTAGCAGCTTACCCAATGTGCTTAACATTAATATAAATAGCCAAAACACCGCATTTGTTGAAGTAGAGCTAGAAAACGGCTTTAGAGCAATAGAGCGCCAATGGTTATTAATGGCAAATAGCCAACAAGTTAATACCCTAAAGCAGCAAAATGTAACCATTGTATCGGTAAAAAATTACAACGCACTTAACATGAGTTTAGTGCGTTTTAACGCCCCCCAAGGTGTTAATTTTAAAAGTGAGTTATTAAAAGCACTTAACTTAGATGAGTCTGCAATACTTGACCGAAACCACATATACCAGGCGCAAACTGGCGAGCCTACCGAAAAAGTAACACCAAATAACTCTATTGCCCCCTACTGCACACAAAGCGTAAAAATTGGCATGATCGACAGCGCCATTAATACCAAACACAGTGCTTTTGAAGGTGCAAATATCACTACGCAAAGCTTTTTACCACAAGGGTTAAGCTCGCCAAATTTACACGGCACCGCCATTGCAGGGCTAATTACAGGTAAAGGCGCAAAACTTAACCCGCTTTTAGGCAGTGCCATGCTTTACAGTGCCGAGGTGTTTTATAGGCAATCTGAATATGCACAAGGGGCTACATTATTTGCCATAGTAGAAGCACTTAACTGGCTAGTCAGTAATAAAATACCCGTTATAAATATGAGCCTAACAGGGCCAAATAACGCAGTTTTAGAAGCAAGTATTACTGCCGCAATAAAACAAAACGTGTTAATTGTAGCTGCTGCAGGTAACCAAGGGCCGGCGTCGCAGCCGTTATACCCAGGTGCGTATAAAAGCGTGATAGCGGTAAGTGCTATTGATGCAAATAA
>NZ_DCYU01000125.1:4349-19538 GCF_002331165.1 Pseudoalteromonas sp. UBA2102 | reverse complement strand
CAAATAAAGGCGATTACATAGACTTTGCAGCCCTTGGTGTAAATGTTGTTACAAGCCAAGGCAATGGAAAATTTGGAAGGGAGTCGGGTACGTCAATGGCGGCGCCGCATGTAAGCGCGGCATTAAGTTGTTTATTGTTAAAGCATGGTAATAATAAAACCAAAGCACTTAACGAGCTTACATCGCTTGCCATCGACTTAGGCGAGCATGGCAAAGACACCACCTTTGGTTATGGTGCCATTTACCCACCTAAAAGTGCACTTTAACTGACGCCGATAAAACCGATTGCGTATAGGTATTGCTACTAAGCTTTGATTGATAATCGCCATATTCAGCCTCGGCTATGAGTGTTACGTGCTCAAACACAGCTAGGTTATAAAACGCATTAACGACATTTCGGTGCTCATCTCGCGACGGTATTTGCTCAAAAAAATCATCCGTTGTTTGCTCATCGTAATCTTTATTTTGATAACGCCAGCCTGCGCCCACTTTATTCGCTAAATTAAAGGCCGTAAATTTGTGCGTAACTTTAGTAGTAAAACCGTAGCCGTTAAAGTCGTATTGGTTGTCGTCGGCATTTTCTTTATCAGCACTTAGCGCTGCCATTAGCATGGTTTGGCCATTATTTATAAAATGATAAAGCGCTACATCACCGCCTACGCCGTCGGCATTACGTGCTTTTGCAGTAGCAAAACGTTTAGCTTTGGTTTTTACACTCATACGCAAATACGTATGCGGGTTTAAAAAATGGCCATAGTAGGCGCTAGCTTGATTAAAATGTAAAAATGTATCGCCATCTACATTTGCTTTTGCGCCATCGTAACGAACCCCTAGCTCATGGCTATTAAAGCTATAACTGCCATCTAAACCGTATTGATGCAGGTCTAAATCGTATTGATCAAACTCATCGTAGTCTTGTTGTTCAAACTTATAGCTTGAGGTTAATTTAGCGCCTTTGGTTACTTGCCATTTTGCATTAACACCGGCTGCGGTTTTGATGCCGCTGTCGCTTTGCGAGGAAATATCGTCAAGCTCCTGAACAGAGAGCGCCGAGTTACTTAATACCCCAACTTCTGCATCTGCATTTACTTCAAAGCTACTTTTAAAGGGCTTATTTTGATCAGCTGTTTTAATGTGGTTAGTTTGTGCAAGCACCGCTTGAGCACTAAAAACACACAATGTGGCGGTTATAACTGCTTTCATATTTATTCTCCAACAGGCCGAATAGGTTTCCCCATTCGGCATTTGTGCAAGCACTTGGCGTATTAAAGGCCTAGGTCTAAATCGTTAGTAATGTTGGTTACTACTTCACTTGCGGTGCTAAGTGCTACATCGTTACTAATTTGATCAGTAACCGCTGCACTCACCTGCCCGCTAACACTTTGCTGTACCGTGCTTTGTAAACTACTAACCGTACTGTCTTGCACACTGGCAATTAAAGATTGCTGAACACTGCTTACTACTTCATTACTGGTATTAATTGCATCACCCATTTGCAGTGCAGAACTCACTGAGTTTGCAGCCGTATTAGTAATTGCTAATTGGTTTGTAAGCTCACCGGCATTAGTTTCATTAGTTGCATCAGCTTGTGTAACTGAATCGGTAGCGCTGCCCACATTTGAAAGTAAAGAGGCATCGGCTGGTGTATCGGTAGAGTCTGGCTGAGTGCCTTGCTCAGAGGTAACAGAAAGTAATGACGACTGGCTCACAGCGGTTGTTAAATTACCCGCCGATGAGGTTAACTGCGTTGTTGTATCAAGCGCTGTATTGGCTGTGGTAGTGCTTGTGGTATTTAAAGACGCGGCCGATGCATTTAATGCATTATTTAAAGATCCGCTTGCAGATGCAACTAATGTATTTGCAGGCTCTGCGGCCTCACTGCTTTCTTGCGCTGGAGTTTGCGTATTATTCGCCGTTGAATCTGTGTTTTGCGAATCATCAGCCGTTACTTGTGTATCGTTAGATACGTTTGACTCGTTGCTACCACTGGCTGTTAAACCATTTTGTGAAAGCGCAATAGATGTAGATGTTTGTTGCTGCGCCGACGTTGACTGAGATAGTTCAATATCAGCGGCATGCACTGCACCTGTAAAAGTACACACACCGCTTAACATCATTACGCTTACAATTTTATTTAATTTAGTCATTGTTTTGTCCTCTAGTTTGTCGGATTGACATAAAGAAGACGATTTACAAAAACACTTTATTCCAAAAATAAATAAAAAATTATAATAACGTTACTTAATTATTTAAGTTTCATACTCTTAAATATAAATTACTCGTTTACTGCGTTAGCGTTTCACTGTTTTTGATCAGCAATAACAGCTCGGCAGTGGCGGTAGCATCGGCCAATGCGCGGTGATGACTGGTTAAATTTAAATTAAAATGCGCACTAAGGTTACCAAGCGAATACGACTTTAGCCCTTTAAACGCTCTGCGCGATTCAACCACGGTGCACATTTTTGGCATTTTAAAAAAGTGCCCTGCAACCTCGCATTCTTTTTTAATAAAACCGTAATCAAAGTTTACGTTATGGGCTACAAAAATACTGCCTGCAAGTTTATCTAGTAGTGGCTGTGCTATATCGGCAAATACAGGCGCGTTGTAAACCATGCCATCGCTTATGCCGGTCAATTTAGTAATAAAGCTTGGGATATGGCGCTGCGGATTAATAAGTGTCGTCCAGGTATCAATTACTTTACCGTGCTGCACTTTAACAATGCCAATTTCGGTAATGCGGTTACCGCCTTTTAAGCCACCCGTGGTTTCTATATCAACCACGCTGTAAATACGGTTAGGATCTACAAACCACTTAACAGCAGCAATATGTACTGTAAAACCTACATTTTTTAAATTATCAATGGTGGTTAATTGGTTGCGCCTAAGCTTATCGCCTGGGGCTTTTACCTCTTCAAAATGTACTTGGCCATTATTAATAACCATTAAGTCGGGGTAGCCGTCTTTTAGCTGTAAATAGTGTTTGCTCATAGCTGTTAAGTGCGCAATTAACGCTTCAAGCGGGCTGTTTAAAATAAGTGCCTCTAGTGGCTCTAATAAATTGCTGCGCCATCTAAATAAACCATTGGGCTGCTCAAAATACTGCGCGGCATGTTTACATACCAAATTAAGCAGCGCCTGATTAGTGCTACAGCTTTTTAAACGTGCGTCAATTTGCGTGCTTTGTGCTTCATAAAAATTACCAAGCTGTAAAACTTGCGGGTAAATATCAAATTCATTACACGGCGGGTATGGCGATTCAATAAATAACTCGTGCCAAAATACTAAGCCAAACAAGCTTTGCCATAAGGTGTTTTCGGTATTAAAAACCGTTAACCCTTTTGTACTGTAATGCTCATTTACGCCTTGCTCTACATCGCCTCGGTAAATTTCGTCAATTTCAAGCACACACTGGGTGTCGGCCAGCATGGTGCTTAAGCGCGAACGCGTTTGTTTATTAAACTTACGCATTAAAAAGTCATCAGCAAAGTACAGTAAATCTTCGGTGAGCGGGTTTTCTATAATTTGCTCTAGCTGCGCTTTTACCCACTCTTTATTACCTAAGCGGTATTGCTCTCTTATTTGAATTTCTTGGGCTTCAGCGTAATCGGTGCAGCCTTCAAGTAGGCTAAAGGCAAGTTCGCTATCGGTATTTTTAAGTTGTTTATACAGCCTAACCAGCAGTTTATTTTTAATGTCGTGCGCTTGTGCGCCATGCGCCGGTTGCGCTAAAACTAAATGCGCAAGCTCGGTGTAAGGGGTTTTGTCATCAAAGGTTTCATCTTTTGTATTACCGGCTATTTTGCCAATGTTTTTAAACGCTAAACGGTAACGATTTAAAACGTAATTAGATTGCGCCTCAGCGAGTGTATTAAAGCGCGATAAGCTCTCGCTGTGCCCTTCGCGGGTAGCAGTTAACCCTAAATCGCGCATAACAAAGCGGTTTTGATGGTTTACATCGCCACTACTTAAGCGCCCTGCAAATAAAAACTCAAAATATTCGTAATAATCTTCACGGTTATTTATCACATATTGGCTATATAAAGGGGCAAGCTCATCTGCGCGCTCACTAAAAAATTGGCACGTAATAGTGACCAACTCCCCTTTAGCTGCGCTTTTTTTAAAGCTTATTTGCTCACTGTAATTACTGAGTAACTCCACCAGCATGGGCTTAGTTAAATGCGCTATAAGCTGCTTGTAATGCTGTGCGTTTGGCTCATATAAAATACCCGCTGTTTTTAGCGTATAAATAGCCTGATGCGGCGAAGTTATTTCTTCATAATTAAGCGATTGCGCCTGCACTAAATAAGGTTTGCGCGAATACACACGCGCCAACATGCATTGGCTTTGCTCATCTAGTTGGTTAATTTTACTAATAAATTCACTATGTTTAGGCTCAAGTAAATGCATACATTTACTTGTTACAAACTCAATAAGCTCTCTAAAATGCGCTAAATAGTATTTTGCTGGTAATTCTTTTTTCATAACATCGCCACAACTGTATATAAAAACAGTATCTAGCATTTGTGCTTTTTATTCAATCTTAAACTTGTAACTAAAACACGCTATAGTGAGCGTATAAAAGTAAATTTATTAAAAATAAAGGACTTACCATGAGCGCGCACCCATACGATGTTTTATCACTCAATAACGGCGCAAATATTATTTTTACGCCTTGCCCTGGTACAAAAACGCAAAACCTAGCGGATTCAATCGCTACATTAAAAGCCGCTGGCACTCACATGCTACTATCGCTTATGCCACAAAAGGAGCTTGAAAAAAACAACGTTCAAACAATTAATAGTGAGTGCAAAAAGCACGATATAACCTGGTTTCATTTACCTATAAATGACGACGAAGCACCCAAACAGCCTTTTACATCAAGCTGGAATACCCACAAAACAGACATACTACAAGCCATACAGCAAAAACAAACCATTGCCATTCATTGCAAAGGCGGCACTGGCCGCACAGGGTTGGTTGCTGCGCTTATTTTAAATTCGGCAGGTTACACAAAAGATGAGGTATACAGCTTAGTACAAGGTATTCGCCCTAAAGCGCTTACTATAGATCTGCAAAAAGAGTACTTTAATAACTTTGAGGTATGAAGCAGGAACTGGGTAATATGTTAACGCTCATTCTTAGTTACCCTTGGCAAGCTTAGCCACTTATTAACGGTAACTAATCGTAATTATGTAAACCAAAAAAACACCAAATAGGATTGAGCCAATACCTGCAGGCCTAAATGTACTTTTAAATTTTTGAGCAGACCACACAGCAATTAAGTACACCTCGGTCTCCTAAAAACTAATGCCTGCATAAGGCAATACAGTCGGACTTGACTAAAGTTAGCTAAAGAGTAGTGAAACCAAGTACTTTACGCCTCTTAATACTGTTGCTATTAGACTTGCAAGCTCATGTAGTAAAAACGATCGTCTTTTCTATCGACTGCAAATCCAATACGGCTATATAACTTAAATGCTGGGCTTAGCTGAAATACTTTGAGATCTATGAATTTGACGCCTTGTTGACGAGCCATATCAACTACTTTAGCAATAACGTGAACACCATAACCTTTGTTTTGATAAGTAGCTGCAATCTGAATATCGCGAAGTTGGCAACGCCCTTCATCAAACGATAAGCGCACGACACCTATGTGTTGCTCCTTACACAAAATATCAAAATTTTTAAGGTTTTTGGTAGCTTGATAAACGTCTTCTACATCCCAATCTACCGCATACATTTCGTAATAGGGTTTCATATTGTTAAACGTAAACTGTGCGGCAGTCTTTAAGTCTTCAGTAGCAACAATCTCTAGCATCCATCTAGCCTCAAAAAAGAATTAATACTCAATAAACTAATTAGCCACTTTAATTGAATAAGCTAAACTGCGCTATAAATTACGAGTGCTAATTGGTTAATTAGTTTTAACCAGCTTTCAGGGGACATATTCAACTTTTAACTTAAAAGAATACTTTGAAAGTTTTAGCAGTTAATAAAAAGCTAACGTAAAACAGCAAAGCTACTAATAGTTAAACGCCCATTAATTGGATCGCGTGCATAATCGTTAGCCGCATTTATATTACCAGAATGCAATAAGTTGCTTGGGTATATAACAACCCTATTTAACTTTGCCTCTACACTGTAAACTTGCTCAAACAAAGCTGTACTGCCATTTATATAATGTGGGTTTTTGTGAAGCTTTTGCGCCATGGCTTGCTGCTTAATAGTTTGCCTATATGGCATAAGTCGCTCTTTTGTTATGCGTTCATACCCTAGGGCTCTATGCTTATAAAATGAAGTGCCACCATGCGTTTCATCACATAAAAAGTGCACCATAGCAAGTTGATTCATATTAGGTGTATCAAAATGAGGGAGCATTTGTATTGGCCTTAGCTCATCAGGTTCAGTGCATGCAATTGAAAAAGCAGAAAGTATTACATCAAACTCGCTTTTATCTGTCATATCAAAGTGTGAATTAATAATTGGCGCAAGGTCTTTTAACCGCTCGATATAACTAAGCGGTGCTGCTTTTCTTACTCCTGGATAAAAATCACTTTCTTGTGCGCAAAATGTTTCTCTGGCGTTTTGAGAAAACACAGCAAAATTAATAAGTGCATCTACATTATTTACAAAACCATCAATGACAATAATTGGGGTTTGCTCTTCCCCAACAGTGTGTATCTGTAACACCATATTTTTGTTAAGTGTAAAATCAATCATCGGCTAAATTAAGCACCGCATTTTTACGCTCAATCAATGGGTATATTTGGCCAAGTGAGGTTATAACAGTATAAATAGCTGGTAATAAAGCGCGTTGATGTAAAAGCGTAATTTGATCACTATCAAGTTGTGCGAGTCTTTCTTGATTAATAGTGTATAAGCCGTTTAACTTTGTTTTTTGACTGTTCTGAAACGTTACCTCAAGCGATAATGGCTGCAGTAGCTCATGCTGTAACAAGGTATCTATTAACTTTTTATTGTCTATTTCGCCTTGTAGTAAATGCCCTAAACACTGCTTTATTTTTTTAAAATAACCACTTTCTTCTGCGTTTTGGGTATAAATTGGTTCTAAATCATTCTGGCTTTGCGCTTGGTTATTAATAACTGCTGGGCTATTTAAATTAATACACACAGGGTATTGAGTTTGCTTTGAATGAGTATCACCAACAAAAAATGGCTGACGCTGTAACTGAAGCGGTAAATATACTCCCTGCCACTGCGAGTGCTGATAAAACAAGTTCTCATGTTGCTCAAAGCCTAATAAAGCATTGAGTGTAAACTCCCCTGTTTCTGAGTTTTTTGCAAAAACTATAGGCTGCTGAACGGCAATTTGATTAAGTTCTGCCATAACAACAGGGATCATATTAATGTTTTCAGCGTGTGATTGTGCTTTTTGTGTGTCTATTTTTATATGCTGATGAGCACTTTGCTCTAATGCGACTAAATTTTCCATGCGTGTCTCTTTATTGTTTTTATGGGTAAATTTTTAAGCTAAATAGTGCTAAAGCCATGTCTCTTAATTTTATTTAACAATTCTCGGTTACTAGGTAAGTTAGTGACTGCTTGGTTTATCATGCTTTTATTTTTATCAAACTGACTTTTAGCAAAATCAGTGTCTTTAAGCATATAGGAAGTTGTGCTGTAGTCACTTTTAAAGCCCATACCATATAAAACATATTGATAACTCGCCGCTGGAAACACCTCATTGTTACTTGTAAAGTCGTGGTCAGCAGGGGCGCGGTATTGCCATAATTTCATTAGATCTTGTAGGCTTTGAGGAATCGTTTTTGGGTCTCTGTTATCACGCCAAAATGCGTTATCGTCACGGGTTGATAAAATATAGTGTAACTTTAAAAAGTCGATTATTTTTTCCCACCTGTAGCTAAACGTCTCATTAAAGCGCTTGGCGGTAATATCCATAATATCGCGGGTGTGGGGGAGTTGTTCGCTTATCATTTGCGCTGACATTTCTACTAATACCAATGCAGAAGCTTCAAGCGGTTCCAAAAAGCCAGCCGAAAGCCCTACCGCAACACAGTTGTTCTGCCAAAAGTGTGAGCGATGGCCACTTTTAATAGGGATTTTTCTAATTGTTAACGACTCTATTTTATCGCCAACATACTCTTTAAGCTTTTCTCGTGCTTGTGCTTCGCTACTGTATTTACTCGAATACACATAACCTACCCCACGGCGGTGTTGTAACCCTATATCCCATATCCAGCCTGCTTCTTGCGCTGTTGAAATTGTGTGAGACGCAATGCTCTCATCTTCATTCTCATAGGGGACTTGCACTGCTAAGGCGGTATCGATAAACAGCACATCATCGCAAGGCATAAAAGGAACCTTATAATGCTCGCCTAATAACAATGATGAAAAACCGGTACAATCGACAAATAAATCACCGCTAATTTCACCTTGTTGCTTTGTGGTAACACTTGCAATATCGCCATTTTTAGCACTATTGACCTGTGTTACATCAGCTAAAAAATGTTTAACGCCAAGCTCCTGCGTACAATGTTTTTGTAAAAAAACGGCAAATTTTGCCGAGTCTAAGTGGTAGGCATAATTGGCTAAGGCAGCATATTCTGGGGTGCGAATTGTTTTAGGAGCAAGCCCTTGCTCACAAATAGCTTCTTGGTAACACACTGCATTTGAAAAAGACGTTGACTCAGCGGTGTTATTTAACCAATGCCCTGCCATATCTGTTTTTGAAAAGCCCTGTGGCAAAACTAATGGGTGATAATAAAAATCATCATTGCTGCCATCCACCCATTTGGCAAATTTTGCACCTTGCTTAAAGCTTGCTTCGCACTCACGTATAAAGTCGGTTTCGCTAATACCAAGTGCTATTAATGTACTACGCATGGTAGGCCAAGTGCCTTCACCAACACCTATAATTGGTACATTTGGAGATTCAACTAGCACAACATTAAGACCATTGGGGGTATTACTTTTATGGTGCGCCGCTAATCGTCCGGCTGTTAGCCAGCCCGCTATACCACCACCAACGACAACCACTGTTTTTATTTTTTTATTTTGCTGGTTCATACTTGTTACCTATAAAGGCATATTTAAAAAGTGGCTATTACTAAATGTAAAAGCCACTTTATTAATTAAAGTTAAAAACTACCGCGAATACCTAACGCAAAACGTCGTCCGCTATCTTCAACCAATAATAATTGATTAGAAAAACGACCACGCTTGTGCACATATTCTTCGGTTAAGTTAATACCTTCAAAAAATACCGATACATTTTCGGTAATGTCATAGCTGCCGCTAGCATCAAGTTGTGCGTAATCTTCCACAATTGTCACACCATCACCATTTAGCTGTGTAAGTGACTGTACGAAGCTATCGCGCCAGTTATAGGCTAAACGCGCTTGAAATGGTCCATTCTCATAAAAGCCAACCACATTATAAGAGTCGCTTAAGCCTGTTAATGCAAATACTTGAGTTATATCTGCAGGGTCTAGCTCTGCATCACTGTCTACAAATGTTGCATTAACCATAAAGCCAAAGCCACTGTCAAAACTATGCTGTAAGGCTATTTCCCAGCCATCAACAATCGCCGATTCGCTATTATTTGGTAAGGTGTTTGTAAATACAGCCGTTGAGTCGGCTGCATCAGGGCTATCTACATCGTTACCTGTTGAAGGGTCAGTCAACAATCCGCCACCAGACAATTCAAAGGTTAAATCTTCAGTGGTATTGATAATGAAGTTAGCAACATTCTTTCTAAAGTAACCAGCGGATAAATAACTGGCATCAGCGTAATACCACTCTAATGATAAATCTAAGTTATCAGAGGTAAACGGTTCAAGTTCAGGGTTACCAGAGCTTGATGTTAAGTTGCCCCCCTGCCGAGTTGTTTCGATTACAGTTACAGGCGACATACTATCGAGTGTTGGTCGTGTAATTGTTTGTGATACAGCAGCACGTGCTATTAGCTCATCACTTATTTCAAGCTTTACACTAAAGTTAGGTAAAATCGCTTCGTAATCTGAACTTGCTGAAATATTTTCTACGGCGCCAAAGTTAGCAAGCATTTCCGTTTTATCTAAGATCGTTAATGCACTAACTGGCTCGTCTGTGCCTTTTACTTCTACATCGGTGCTTTCGTATCTAAAGCCGGCTGTTGCGTATAAAGGCATGCCTGCAAGTTCAGCTTCAAAATCAAATTCTGTATAAAACGAGAAAGTATCTTCAGTTATCTCAAACGACTTATTACGCTTAACTGCATCAAAACTAATAGGCTGACCATTCGCTGCAGCTATTTGCTCAAGGTACGCAAAGTTTGCCTCACCATCATGTGCAAGCCATGACGTTGGCATACGACCGCTGCCGCTCACATCAGATAAAAAGTCATCTCCTGCGTCAAATACAAATTGCGCTAAGCCATCCATACTTGGGTCATCTGGGTAACCACAAAAAGTACAGTGAATACCAACACCTTCGTTATCCCAACGATCAAGATTTTTTGTTTCAGTTGAATACATAGCACCAAATTTGACCGAAACTAGGCCTGATGTACCATCGTTATGCCAAATGCTATCCCAACGAAACTGATCCACGGTATCTTCTACAGCCCAACCACGGCGTAGCATTACATGTGCTCGGCTATTGGCTGTATCTAAATGGTTTGATACGCCATCAGGTGTAACTGCAGGGTTATAAGCAACACCGTCCAGCTCTTGCTGGCCGCTATAAATGTTAGGGTTAGCAGAGGCAAACTCACTCGCATAAGGTAAAATACCCCCATCCACTTCAAATCGAACTCGGTTAGCATAGCCAATCAACGATAACTGATCCCCGCCACCATTATTAGCCTCACGCTCAGCTTTTGAGTGGCTTAAATCAAACTTCATATTTAAGTTATCGTTTACATGCCAATCAAAGTTTAAACCTAATGCGCTAGAGTTGGTTAAACGATCAAACTTTTTAGCGTGCATATCGGTGGCAAGGCCTACCTCTTGATATAAATCAACCACAGTGCCATTTTCATCAACAGTTGGCCCTGCAGCGCCGCCAAAGCCTTCTAAGTTTGGCGCTGTAAACCAATGCCCATAAGACGTTGTGTCTGCTTCTACATCAAAATCAGAATAGAGCGCATCAGCAGTGATAACTAAATCATCTGAAGGTGCGTACTGTATTACTAAGTTTGCATTGGTACGTGTACGTGTTTCTGTTGTTACTTTATGATCGTAATTACGCGGCGAAAAAATATTACCGGTGTATGCTTGCCCGCTTTGAGTTTGCGGGTTTGGGACGCCCACGTTTTCTAACCAGCCGTCTACCTGCGCCTGGTTTAAGCGTGTTTCGCGCTCTTGGCGAGAAACAGCGAACAAAACACCCAATGTGTCATCATTAAATGTATTACTAATTAATCCAGAAATTTCAGGTGTAGTTTCTTCGCTATTTTCATCGTAAATACCCTTAACGCTACCTGCCACTTTAAAACCGCTAATCGCAAATGGTCGCGCAGTATTTACATTTACTGTTGAGCCAATACCACCAGATTGCATAGTGGCTGTTGAGGTTTTAAATACATCTAAGCTTTTAACTAGCTCTGATGCAATAGTATCAAAGCTAAACGCACGGCTTTGATTTTCAGAGGCCATTTGGCGACCATTTACAAGCACAGTATTAAACTGCGGGCCAAAACCACGCACCGTAATAAGCTGCCCTTCACCGCCTGAACGGTCTATTGAAACCCCCGTAATTCGCTGTAAAGACTCAGCTAAATTTGTGTCAGGAAATTTACCAATATCTTCTGCTGAAATGGAGTCGACCACGCCGCCCGCTTCTCTTTTGGCATCCATAGCTCGGCCAAGCGAGCCTCTGATCCCGCGTACTTCAATTATTTCTGGTTCTTGTGCTGCTGTCTCTGCCACTGCAGGGAGCGTTGCCATTGTGCTTAGTACAGCTAGTACAGCACTGGACACGCCATTTTTTTTATAGTTAGCCATGTTGTCAGTTCTCTCGAAACTTGGGTCTATTAAAATAGATATTTGCCCATCTTCGCTAACATGCGGTTGCAACCCTGTGCCATCGAGTAAAATCTGTAATGCGTTTATTATTGAATACTCGCCAGCAATAGTATTTGTTTGTAACTGCTGAATTTTATCCAGCGGAAAAAGCAAAGTAATATCGGCTTGCTCGGCAAAATTTATTAGCGATAAATCGGCCCTTTGTCTTGGAATATTAAACACAGCTTTATCGTTTACAGCGCTCGCTTTTACCTCGGTGGTGAGTAAGCTAAAAACCAGCGCATAAAGCGGTAAACAAAGCGGCAAATGTAAATATTCCTTGTGTATAGTTTTTGGCCACACACAGAACAAAGACGAGTGACTTTTTATTTTCCTCCATAAATTTTTTTTATTTTTTTTTAATAAATTATTTTTTTGACTAGCCATGCTAATTTTTTTTATGCCTTTATTATTTTTATTGTTTGCGCTTTTAACTGTATTTTTAAACAATTAAAAATACAGTCCACATTGCAATTTTTTACTTATTAATTAAAAAGTTAAAGTTTCTAAAGTACAGAGCCAGTACTTAGTAAGGTATTTATAATGGCAAAAACTGTAGTACACTTCGCCTTTACATTACAAGCTTTATGCCCTTTGCGGTTAGTGAACATTAAATTTAAAAATAAAAAAACTTATTTATTTTTTAAATTTAATGGCGGATTTTTTCTTACCATTCGTCTTAGTTTGTATTGGCAAAACAATAACAATAATTGCCGTAAACACACACACGAGACACACACTAAATGACGAAAGACACACTTTTTTATAAGGTCTATTTGGCCTCGCGCAAAAGTCTCTCAAATGTAGTTGCACGTATAGTGCCGCCACATGAAATTGAAGATATAGTGCAAGAAACTTATGTGCGAATTTGTCAGATTAAAAACACTGAAAACATAAGCTCACCAAAATCTTTTATTTATAAAACGGCGCGAAATTTAGCGCTCGATTACCAAAAGCAAGCCAATATACGCCTAGTCGATGGGATCGACAACATGGAAGCGTTAGAGCAACTCTTATCGGAACACCAGCAAGACGAAATGTACGAAAAAGCACTCACCGATAGTGAATTTTCTAATTTTTGTGAAGCCATACGGCTTTTACCTGTGCAGTGCCGTAAAGTGTTTGTATTAAAAAAAGTGTATGGTTATTCGCAGCGAGAAATTGCTGCTCAATTAAACCTTAGTGAAAGTACCGTGGAAAAACATATAGCAACAGGCATGAAACGTTGTACGCAATTTATGCGTCAATCTACAAAAAGTGTTTATGGGCAACCAAATACTTCTTCGCAGCTAAATGCAGGAGGGAGGAATGAGTAATGTTCATCATATAAACGAACGAAACACTAGCGACGATGCGCGCCTTGATAAAGCAAGTGAGTGGCTGGCTAAACTTGATCGTGGACTGTCTAAGCTCGAAGAACAAGCGTTAAAGCAATGGTTGTCACAATCTTATAAAAATGTAGAGGTGTTACTTGAAGTAGCACAGCTGTGGGACAAAATGGACGACCTCAGCCGCTTGTCAGATCTGTTTCCACAAACACCAGTAAAACAAAAACGCCTCCCTGTGTGGTTAGGTGCAACAGCTGCATCTATTTTATTAGCTGTTGCACTTAGCTTTTTTCAAGAAGCGTTTAACTTTTCATTTTTTTACCCGGTTAATCAATCAGCTGTGGTTGCTAAACAGCTTAACTTTCAAACCGACGTAGGTGAAAGTAAGGACATACTGCTTTCTGATAAAAGTAAAATCACCTTAAACACAAATAGCTTTGTTCAAGTGAGGTATACCCAACACGCTCGCGTAATAAATTTACTGCGTGGCGAAATTCATATAGACGTAGCTCACGATAAAATGCGCCCTTTAAGTGTTATCGCTGGTGATAAAGTTATTCAGGCTGTTGGTACTGCATTTAATGTAGAAGTAGGTCAAAAGCAAATAGAACTGATTGTGACAGATGGCAAAGTCCTTGTTGCAGAGCAAAGTACCAAACCGTTACCAAATCTTTCCCAAGGGACTAATAAACAAGGTCAGTATTTATCAAATAGTTCAACTTCGGTGTCAAAGGGAGAAAAACTTGATTTAAGCTTCAAAGGCAAAATTGCTAAAGCGGCCGAAAAAGTTGATCCTATGGATGTAGCCGCTAGATTATCGTGGCGTAAAGGTAGCTTAATATTTAGAGGTGAATCACTTGCTGAAGCCATGGCTGAAATCAGCCGCTATACCAATATAGATTTCGAGCTTTCAGAGGATGACCGTCTCAAAAAAGTACAAGTAGCTGGCATGTTCAAAACGGGCGATATTAAAGGACTGCTAGAAGTATTAAACAATAATTTTAATATTGATTATGAAAGAGTTAGCCCAGATAAAATTCGTTTAAAATACGCAGCACCACACGTCTCAATATAGTAAAGTACACAATAATAAAAACCAGGACACACAATTATGACATCACCTCTCTCGCCGAGCAGTAATAGCTCGGCGCACACATTGGGCACATGCTCTCTTTTTTACGTAATTTTTATCTCTGCAGTGGCTGCTATTGGTGGCTTTTTATTTGGTTTTGACTCGGGTGTTATTAACGGCACAGTGTCGGCACTCGGTAATGCGTTTAACTCAAGCAGTGTGGCTACGGGCTTTAACGTAGCGTCTGTATTACTTGGGTGTGCCTTAGGTGCACTTGCTGCGGGGCCGCTGGCTGATAAGTTTGGCCGGCGTGCAATTATGATCATCACCGCGATTATTTTTGCCATTAGTGCGTTTGGTTCGGGCATTAGCGAAAGCTCGGCCGAGTTTATTTTTTACCGCTTATTTGGTGGCTTAGGTATTGGTGCTGCATCGGTATTAGCGCCGGCTTATATTGCAGAAGTTGCTCCACCTGCCCTTCGTGGTCGTTTAGCTACATTACAACAACTCGCTATTGTATTGGGTTTATTTGCTGCATTTTTAAGTAACTATTTAATTGCTGATGCAGCAGGTAGTGCGCAAAATATTTTAATGCTTGATATAGCCGCTTGGCGTTGGATGTTTTGGGCTGAGCTTGTGCCTGCAATACTGTTTTTAGTGGGTGTGTTGTTTATTCCTGAGTCGCCTCGTTATTTAGTGGCGCAAGGTAAAGTAGACGATGCAAAAACAGTATTTAGTAAAATTTCGAACGACAACGTTGCTG
>NZ_DCYU01000125.1:0-3963 GCF_002331165.1 Pseudoalteromonas sp. UBA2102 | reverse complement strand
TTATTTATTGATGGCAGTAAAAAAGTACACCCGATTGTATGGGCGGGTGTTGCGCTGAGTGTGTTTCAGCAATTTGTAGGTATTAACGTGGTGTTTTATTACGGCTCTGAGCTTTGGCAAGCTGCTGGGTTTGATGAGTCGCAATCGTTATTTATAAATGTATTAGCGGGTACGACTAATATTGTATCGACCTTTATTGCTATTGCCCTTGTTGACAAAATTGGCCGTAAGCCACTGCTATTAGTAGGCAGTATTGGTATGTTTATCAGCTTAAGCGCGCTTACTTATATATTTGGCAGCGCAGGCCTTGATGAAGCAGGCAAGCTTGTACTTAGCGATAACATGGGTACGTTTGCGCTTATTATGGCTAACTTATTTGTGGTATTTTTTGGTTTAAGTTGGGGCCCCGTTGTGTGGGTGTTATTAGGCGAAATGTTTAATAACCGTATTCGTGGGGCAGCGCTTGCTGTTGCTGCAAGCGCACAGTGGATTGCTAACTTTGCCATTACCATGACCTTCCCTATTATGCTGGCTAACATAGGCCTTGCCGGAGCGTACGGATTTTATGCTTTATCTGCACTTATTAGCATATTTTTTGTGGCCAAATACATTACAGAAACCCGTGGTAAAACACTTGAGTCTATGTAATTAGCCCTGAAAGCGGTGAACCCTTTTCACCGCTTTGTGCTTTTTAGGTAAATGATTGATTCAATAGCAGTATTAAACCATCTAATAATTACTGCGCTAAACAGTGGCTTATCAATCGCGTTCAGTATTCCTTTTTACTATAAGTAATCGATTTAAATTCCTTTTTTGAATATAGAAAATTAGCTATTGTCCGCGTTTTCCCACTACGTATGTCTATCAAAATGAAAAATAAGTTAGTATCTGGTTTGGCCCTAACCCTTACTTTAGGTTCGTTTAACGCATTTGCTACCAATGGATATTTTACTCATGGTTATGGCATGACCCACAAAGGCATGGCGGGTGCGGGTGTTGCGCTATCTGAAGAGTTAATGTCTGGCGCTAATAACCCTGCTACCTTTTTAGCTAATGGCACGCAATTATCTGTGGGCTTGGAGCTTTTTTCGCCTGATCGAAAATACTCAGCATCTGATGTAGATACCTTTTACCCTGACGCATTTTACCTGCAAGCAAAAACCCAAAAAAGTGATAACACTTTATTTGCTATTCCTGAGTTTGCTATTGGCCACCAGCTTAATGACAAAGTAAGTATTGGCTTATTAGTTTACGGTAATGGCGGTATGAACACCGACTACAGCGCCGATTCAGAGCCTGAAGGCACATTTTATGCTGGCACTACGGGTGTTGATTTAAAGCAAATGTTTATTAGCCCAACAATAAGCTACAAACTTAACGAGCAAATACGCCTTGGTGTATCACCAATTTATGCAGTGCAGCAGTTTAAAGCTACAGGCCTTGGAAACTTTGCGCCTTTTTCGCAATCGCCCGAAGCCCTTACAAATAATGGTACCGACACCAGCACAGGCTTAGGTATTCAATTAGGTATTAGCCAAGATATAAACTCGTCATTAAGCTGGGGAGCAAGTTACCGCTCATCAGTATCTATGCAAGAGTTTGATAGCTATAAAGGTTTGTTTGCAGAGCAAGGTGGATTTGATTTACCTAGTTCGCTTCAAATTGGCGCAGCTTATAAAATTACGCCAAACAACCAGCTTGTATTTGATTGGCAAAAAATAAATTACAGTGAAGTAAACAGCATTGCTAACCCGATTGATAATTTAATGTCGGCTCCACTAGGTGCCGATGCAGGCGCAGGTTTTGGTTGGGACGATATGACCATTTATAAACTTGGCTATCAGTGGCAGCGTACAGCAAAACAAAAAATTCGCTTTGGTATTTCGTATACAGAGCAACCTATTCCTTCATCAAACGTTTTACTTAATATTTTAGCGCCAGGTGTGCAAGAATGGCATTTTACTACGGGTTTTAGCCATTCTATTAGTAACACGGTACAATTAAATGCAATGGCTTTTTACTCGCCAGCTAAAAAAGTATCGGGTGCTAACTACTTAGCGCCAAACCAACAAATATCAATTGAAATGGAGCAATCAGGCCTAGGTGTGTCGGTTGTTTGGGGAATATAAAATGGTTACAGAGTTTACGCCAATAGCGGCAGCTATAGGGGGTGCTTTAATAGGAATAGCGTGCGCACTATTACTGGTTTTATACGGAAAAATAGCCGGTATATCAGGCATTGTTAAATCTGTTTTTAATAAGCAAACGGCTGAGTCGCGTTGGAAATTATACTTTATTGTAGGGCTATTATTAGCCGGTATTGCGGTGCGTATATTTGCGCCGTCTTTATTAGAAGGTGAGCTGAGCTTATCGCCTGTGCTTATAGTTGTAGCTGGGCTACTTGTCGGTATGGGCACCTCATTAGCTAATGGCTGTACAAGTGGCCATGGCGTATGTGGTATGTCGCGTTTTTCTACCCGTTCGTGGGTTTCAACATGTACATTTATGGCCGTGGCTATAATAACAGCAAACCTCGTAGGGTAAAAAAATGACAGCAGTAATTCATGTTATTTTAGGATTTATATTTGGTTTAGGGCTTATCATTAGTGGTATGACAAACCCCGACAAAGTACTTAACTTTTTAAATTTTCAAAACCAATGGGATGGCAGTTTAATTATTGTAATGGCTGTAGCTATGGGAATAATGATGCTGGCGTGGTTTTGGGTTGCCAAAAAAGATAGACCACTGCTTGGTGAAACGTTTACTTTAAGTGATGTTAAAAACATTAGCCCTCGGCTAATCACTGGCTCTGTACTGTTTGGTTTAGGCTGGGGATTAAGCGGCATATGCCCAGGCCCTGGCCTTGTGCAACTTACTTCACTTAAAATGGAATTTTGGTTATTTTTTGCAGCCGTACTTGGCGGTATGTGGATAGCTAAAAAAGTATAAATTTAACCTCGGAAGATATACGGCCTTAGTCCTTCATTAAAACTGGCAGGTATTAGCTTGCCAGTCTAACCCTATTTAAATAGCCCCTCTTTCCTTGCCTTGGCTAACTATTCATATAGGTACATAACTTGCTGCTTACTCTTTTAAGTTTATAAAAGAGAGGTAAGTAATGTCTGCTACTACTTTTTACAACCTAACAGAGCAACCTTGGGTAGTTATTGCTATTTGTTTAGTTTCCATAACTATAGCTTTGTTTTGCATCCGCTTTTTTATAATGTACTGGCTTAAAAAGTGGACCTCTCATACTAAATTTATATTCGATAGCTTACTTATCGCCTCTATCTCTAAACCGCTTACCCTTTGCACAATTATTGTGCTACTCACCATTATAGAGCAAGGGTTGTTAATACAAGGCGAGCCGGTTGCGAGCTATATTTCGTTTTCGACCATTAATATTATTTTGGGCTTAGTGGCTATTATTTTATTTTTTGACCGCTTTTTTGTGGGCACCATTAATTACTACAGCAAAGAGTCGGCGGTAATTTTTAATTCGCAAAGTATTATTAAAGGCATTATTAGGGTAAGCGTTTTATCGGTCGGGGCTTTAGTGCTGTTAGGCACCTTGGGTATTTCTATTACGCCTATAATTGCCTCGTTAGGTATTACGTCATTAGCGGTGGCACTTGCCCTGCAGCCCACCCTTGAAAACTTTTTTTCGGGCGTACAACTTGTTATAGATAAACCCATACGGGTGGGGGATTTTATTGAGCTTGAGTCAAAGGAGCAAGGCTTTGTAGAGAAAATTGGTTGGCGCTCTACGTGGGTTAAAATGCTGCCAAATAATATGATTATTATTCCTAATAGTCAGCTTTCTAAATCGCATATTAGTAGGGCGTGTTGATCTTTGATGTTTGAATTTGCAGCAGCGTGTTTGGTTTTTAGGCAAGGCAGAGCCTATGAAGTGTGGTTATTCCCCATAAATAGGCGATAACGCAGCATAAATGCCAAACATG
>NZ_DCYU01000128.1:0-5850 GCF_002331165.1 Pseudoalteromonas sp. UBA2102 | reverse complement strand
GTAAGCTGTAAAAATAATGACCTTGTGGGTTTTACCTGCAAGGTTTTTTTATGCCTAAATTATATCTGTAGATTTAATAAAATATTTTAGGGGCTGTTTAATATTGATAAGTGCTAAAAACAAAAAACCCAGCATAAGCTGGGTTTTTACAATTCTGAAAGAAAACTAAATTACTTGATTTTAGCTTCTTTGAAAATCACATGTTTACGAGCCTTAGGATCGAACTTTTTGATTTCCATCTTTTCAGGCATGTTACGCTTGTTTTTGTCGGTAGTGTAGAAAAAACCAGTACCAGCAGTTGAAACTAAACGGATTTTATCGCGCATGATTCAGTTCCTTAAACTTTTTCGCCGCGAGCACGGATATCTGTAAGTACCGCGTCGATGCCTTTTTTATCGATAATACGCATACCTTTAGTAGTAGTGCGTAGTGTTACAAAACGTTTTTCACTTTCAACCCAAAAACGGTGTGTTTGTAGGTTAGGTAGGAAACGACGTCTAGTCGCGTTTCTCGCGTGTGAACGGTGATTACCAACCGTTGGACGCTTACCTGTAACTTGACATACTTTAGACATGTCTATATATCTCCAATAACTTCGCTCGAGCTTAATTTAACCTAAGGCCATGTATTTGTGCCCTAGATAAATCGAAGGGCGCTCTTTATACAGCTTTTACAGGCAAAGATCAAATACTGATCTATCCAACCAGCTCATATGTAAATTTGATAGCGGCTAATTATAAAGATCGAATGCCCTTAGGGAAAGTAAAAACTGCATTTAAATTAAACTAATTTGCTAAAACCGTCCAAACCGCTCATTTTTAACACACTTATTCATCAAGCAACCTTAAATCAAGCCTCGCTGTGCAAAAGAAACACACGTTTCTCCTCCTACAATGATGTGATCAAGCACATTTATGTCTACTAATTGCAGTGCTTGTTGTAATTTATTAGTGATAAGTTTGTCTGCTTGGCTTGGTTCGGCAATCCCGCTTGGGTGATTGTGTGCCAAAATAATGGCCGCAGCATTATTTTTTAAGGCCGCTTTTAGAACTTCTCTGGGGTAAACGCTGGCTGAGTTTATCGTGCCATAAAACAAAATTTCGTCTTTTACTAAACGGTTTTGGCTATCAAGATAAAGCACCATAAACACTTCTTGCTGTAGCCCGCGCATTTGCAGCGTTAAATATTCATACACCGCATTTGGTGAATTAAACACCGCATCGCGCTGGCAACGCTCCTGCATGTAACGCTGACTCAGCTCAAGCACCGCTTGCAATTGCACATATTTTGCCATCCCTAACCCTTTTTGTGCGCAAAACTCATCTTGGCTGGCGTTAAATAAATTATGCAATGTTTTGTTTTCGTTAAGCAGGTGCTGTGCAAGCTCAATCACATTCATACCGGGTAAACCCGTACGCAAAAATATCGCTAATAACTCAGCATCGGTCAATGCTTTAGGGCCTTTTGCAATGAGTTTTTCGCGTGGGCGAAGTGAGTTAGGTAACGATGTTAATTGCATTATTCATCCTTGATGATTAAAAAACAGTCTTATAACTGTAATGCAATTTTTAAAATTAGCCTGATTATTTAATCCTAAAAACTTAGCTCAAAGCACAAAGATTTGTTATTTTAGCCTGCATATACACTCAAGCAAAAAACACTCATGACTAACTTAACAAACAAAAAAATCGTACTTGGCATCACCGGCGGCATTGCGGCCTATAAATGTGCAGAGCTCGTTAGGCGCTTAAAAGAGGCAGGTTGCGAAGTAAAAGTAGTTATGAGCGAGTCAGCTAAGCATTTTATAACCCCATTAACCATGCAAGCGGTGAGTGGTGAAATGGTGTCTGATTCATTGCTTGACCCCTCAGCAGAGGCTGCAATGGGCCACATAGAATTTGCCAAATGGGCTGATTTAATTTTGGTCGCGCCTGCAACGAGTAATACCATTGCCAAAATGGCCGCCGGCATAGCCGATGATTTACTTACCACACTATTACTGGCAACCCCTGCTAAAGTGGCAATAGCCCCAGCAATGAACCAGCAAATGTATGCACACCCTGCAACACAAGCAAATTTAACCACTTTAAAAGCACGTGACGTACTTATTTGGGGCCCAGGCAAAGGTGAGCAAGCCTGTGGCGATGTAGGAGCTGGGCGCATGCTAGAGCCGCATGAGCTTGTGGCTTTGTGCACTGCTACAGAGCAGCCGCAATTATTAGCAGGTAAAACCATTACAATTACGGCAGGGCCAACCCGCGAGCCGCTTGACCCTGTACGTTTTATCTCTAATCACAGCTCTGGAAAAATGGGCTTTGCCCTGGCTGAGGCCGCTTTAAAGCTTGGTGCTCATGTCAATTTAATTTCAGGGCCTGTTACTATCAAGGCCCCTGTTGGCGTTAATTTAATAAACATTGAAAGCGCTGAGCAGCTATTAAATGAGTCATTAACCTATGCCCCACTCTCTGATGCTTTTATTGGTTGTGCAGCCGTAGCCGATTATAGAGCGGCTAATGTAGCGACTCAAAAAATGAAAAAACAAGGCGATGAGCTTACCCTCACCCTTGTTAAAAACCCCGATGTAATAGCCGCCGTGGCAAACTTAACGCAAAACCGCCCTTACACTGTGGGTTTTGCTGCTGAAACGCAAAATGTGGAGAGCTATGCAAAGGGTAAACTTAAAAATAAAAATCTCGATATGATCTGCGCTAACGATGTATCGCAAAGTGGTTTAGGGTTTAATTCCGATCACAATGCTTTAACACTTTACTGGCAAAATGAGCAGTTAGCACTTGCGGTAAATAGTAAAACACGCATTGCTCTTGAGGTAATTAAACAACTTGCCAAGCAACTATAAAGTGCTGGAAACAAACTGAATAAAACATTAACATAAGCCACTCATTTGAACAAAAAATGATTAGCAGCTAAAAATAACAAATAAAAAAGGAAGGTTCATGCCTGCGACAAAAAGAAGTAATCGCAAAGAGCAAATACTGCAAGCCCTCGCGCAAATGTTAGAAACCAGCCCAGGACAACGAATTACAACTGCAAAGCTTGCTGCTGAAGTGGGTGTGTCTGAAGCTGCGCTTTACCGTCACTTTCCAAGTAAAGCACGTATGTTTGAAGGCCTAATAGAGTTTATCGAAGACACGCTTTTATCGCGCATTAACCTTATTTTAGAAAACGAAAAAGAAAGCCAAACACGCGTTTATAATATTTTGTTGTTGCTACTAACGTTTGCAGAAAAAAACCCAGGTATTACACGCATACTTACCGGCGACGCCCTACAAGGCGAGCAAGAGCGTTTACGCGAACGTGTACAAGGGCTATTTGAAAAGCTAGAAACGCAATTTAAACAAGTACTGCGCGAGCGCAAACTTCGTGAAGGTAAAACCTTTCAAAGTGACGAACTCACCCTTGCTAACTTTTTACTGGCCTATGTTGAAGGTAAAATGAACCAGTTTGTGCGCAGCGACTTTAAAGTAAAACCAAGTTCGCAATTTGAAAAACAATGGCCTGAACTACAAAAAATTTGGTTATAACCTTACTTTATTATTTTACCGTTAGCGCTAGTTAATCGCGCTAACGTTTACCCTTTCGTCCCTTTTCTTATACCGCTTATCTGATCCGCTCGAAATATAAACCAAACTCGCTACAATACTTATTACATTAAAAGTACTGTGAAAAACGAGAATCAATAATGAAAACAACGCTCACCTTTTTAAGCTCTGCACTGCTTGCAAGCTTAGCGAGCCCGGCTGCTTGGGCTCAAAAGCCGTTAGAATTTAAAGACGTATTCGATTTTAAGTACGCAAAAAACACCCAACTTTCAGATGATGGTAAAATCCTCAGCTTTAGCGCTAAGCCTTACCGTGGCAATGCAAATGGGCAAGTTTATGACTTAACAACAAACACCCTCATTAGCACCGTGGAGCGCGGCACCAAGCCCGTTATTAACAAAGCGGCTAATTGGGTGGCATTTACACAAGTACCCACCCTGCTTGAGCAAGAGACCAGCGAGAAAAAGTCATCACTTAAAAACAACCTCATTTTAGTCAATACCCAAACCGGCGAAAAACAGCAATTTGCCGACGTAAAAGACTATGTTTTAGGTAACAATGGCCAGTGGCTTGCTTATCGAGTTGATAAAAAAGCAGAAAAAGACACACCCACTGAAGATAACAGCGAAGAAAAAAGCGCTATCACACCAGATAAAAAAGATAAAAGCTTTGAGCTAGTAATAATAAACTTAAAAAACAGCACCACCCACAGCTTAAATAATGTATTTAGTTATGCGCTAAGCCCAAGTGACACTCAGCTACTTGCCAGCCAAAGCTTTAGTGATGGCAACAACAATCAGCTTGTACTGCTTGAACTTAATAATAACTTTGCGCAAAGCGTATTAATTGATGAGCCAGGCGTGGTTGCACAATCAATTAGTTGGCACCCTGATAAAGAAATAGCCGCATTTAACCTCGGTAACTACGTAAACGATGATGAGCGTCGCAGACAATACTCTCTAAAGCTTTGGCAAAATAACACCCTTAGCACTATCGACTCCCCTAATAAAGAATGGGTTATAGGTAAAACAGCATCGATTAGCTGGTCTGAAAATGGCGAGCGCTTATATTTTGAAAACCACCCAAAGCTGGCCGCTAAAATAAAAGCAAAAGAGTACACCGACGAAGCATCACTGTACGACTTTGACACGATTCGTGAACATAAAGCGCTAAACGTGTGGCACAACAACGATGCCCAAATAAAACCACGAGAAGAGCAACAGTGGAACAAGGTTAATAAAAACCGCCATTACAGCGCCGTTTTTCATTTAAAAAGCCAAAAAGCAGTACAACTAAGCAATGAAAAAGTCAGCGATTTAGCGCTTAACATTAACCGTAGCCAAAGTGTATTAGGCTACTCTAACCAAGCCCACCTAGAAAAAATTATGTACGGTGGCTTTTTTGCCGACTACTACAGCATAAACATTAATACCGGTGAGCAAACTCCCATTATTAAAAATTCACCGTTTACACCAAGCCTTGCACCTAATGGGCGCTATGCGGTCTACTTTGCACAAAGCCAAGTACAACTTAAAGATTTAAAAACCAATAAAGTTACCGCCCTTAGCAAAGCTATTAATGCCACGTTTGCCGATGACAAACACGACTATCCATCACCGCAACCTGGCTATGGGTTTGCCGGTTGGTTAAATAACAGCAGCCAAGTATTGGTTTATAGCAAATACGATATTTGGGCGTTTGATGTCAACACTCAACGCGCTGAGCGTTTAACTAATGGTAAACCAAGCAATACACAATATCGCGTTATTAAGCTTGATAAAAACCAAGTAGGCTTTGCTCAAAACGATACATTACTTGTATCAGCCGTTAACTTACAATCAAAGCAACGTGAAGTAGCCAAGCTTGATTTAGCCTCACAAACGGTTACTAATGTACTGAGTGGCAAAAAACGTATTGATGTAGTTAAAAAGGCAAAACATGCCGATAAATACCTCTTTACCGAGCAAACATATCATCAGTTTCCTGATTACTACCAAAGCGACTTTAGCTTTACAGCGCCTAAAAAAGTTACCCACTTAAATCCACAAATGGCGGGTTTTTCCTGGGGCGAAAAGCCTGAGCTAATTCGCTACAAAGGCTTTGATGGCGAAGACCTACAAGGGGTATTAATTAAACCTGCAGGTTACAAAAAAGGCGATAAAGTGCCCGTTGTTGTGTATTTTTACCGCTACATGAGCCAGCGCATGTATGATTTTCCTAAAATGGAGCTAAATCATCGTCCTAACTTCCCTATGTTTACCTCAAATGGTTATGCAATCTTTTTACCTGA
>NZ_DCYU01000021.1:35847-39299 GCF_002331165.1 Pseudoalteromonas sp. UBA2102 | reverse complement strand
TCTACTTTTATGGAGTCAGATCAGTCAGTTTTAGGCTTTAATTGCGTTTAGGGTTTCTATTTCTTGAAATACTTCTAAGCTAACAGTAAATAGCTAGGATTTAGCCCATGAACTTTGAGAACTTGGAAGTATGGAAACGATCTGCTCGCTTAAGTGCTGATATTTATAAAGCGACTAGCACTATAAAAGATTACGGATTTAGAGATCAATTAACGCGCTCTGGCTTGTCTGTTCCTAGTAATATAGCCGAGGGAATGACAAGAGACAGCAATAAAGAAAAAGTGAGGTTTTTAGATATCGCTCGCTCATCAATTGCTGAAGCAAGAACGCAAATTTATATTGGAATAGATATTTGTTATATAGATAAGTCCGTTGGTCGAAAGTGGCTTGATGAAACCGTAGCGCTTTCAAAAATGTTGACTAGTTTAATCGCAACATTAAAAATGACCGCTGACCGCTGACCGCTGACCGCTGACCGCTGACCGCTGACCGCTGACCGCTCTATAGTTTTACCTCTCCCTCTTTTAACTCCCTATACTCTCCACTTGCTAAGTTTTCGTCCAGTATAATATTACCTATTTGCTCGCGGTGTAGCTCTACCACTTTGTTACCTACCGCGGCTAACATGCGTTTAACTTGGTGGTATTTACCTTCGCTGATTGATAAACGTAAGCTGTAGGTGGCAAGTGCTTCTGCTTTAGCTGGACGGGTGAGATCTTTTTCGTTGTGAAGTTGTACGCCGCTGCGTAGTTGCTCTAATGCTTCTTCGGTTATAGGCTCTTGTGTTTCTACTAAGTAGGTTTTTAATTTGTTGTGCTTTGGCGAGGTTATACGGTGCGACCAATCGCCATCGTTAGTAATAAGTACTAAGCCGGTGGTGTCTATATCAAGGCGACCTGCTACATGAAAGTCGGCCATATTTGGCTCATCGAGTAAATCAAATACGGTGGGGTGTAGTTCATCTACATTGGCACACACGTAGCCTACAGGTTTGTGTAGCATAAAGTAGCGCTTGCCTAAAAATACCATAGGCTCACCAGCAAATGTTACTTCATCTTGCTGGTTTACTTGAAAATCGAACGCGCTAACAACTTCCCCATTTACTTGCACTTCTTGGCGTTTAATACCCGCGCGAGCTTTTGAGCGTGGTAGCTCGGCTAGGTGGCTAATAAATTTATCTAAGCGGCAAGGGAATTTCATTTTGGTTCACATTTTTAGTCGGCTACAATGGCGGCGATTATAGCCGATAGTGAAACCCCATGTCAGTAAACTACCCACAAATTTTAAGGCTTTACCAAGCAAAAATAGATACGGGTGAACTGTGTGTTGATAGCGCTCAGCAAAATGCGGTAAACGCGTTAAATAACCTAAGTATACAGTTACACATAAAAACACCTTGGTGGAAAAAAGCGCCGTTAATTAAAGGGGTTTATTTGCATGGGTCGGTGGGGCGGGGTAAATCCATGTTAATGGATTTATTTTATAAAAATTTACCCACTGAGCGTAAGCAGCGGCTGCATTTCCATCATTTTATGGCGCAAATACACACGCAACTTGCCCAGCTGCAAGGTCATAAAAACCCTCTCACGTTAATTGCTAAACAATGGGCGAAAGATATAAAAGTGCTGTGTTTTGATGAGTTTTTTGTTAGCGACATTGGCGATGCAATGATTATGGCAAGGTTATTTAACGCCTTGTTTGATAGTGGGGTAGTGCTGGTGGCAACTTCTAACGCAAAACCTGAGCAGCTTTATCGCAATGGCCTACAGCGCGCGCGGTTTTTACCCACAATCGATTTAATTAAAAATTATTGCCATGTTATTAGTGTTGCAGGGCAGGATGATCATCGCTTTAGGTATGGTAAAAATAGCCGCCACTATTTTATTAATTTACCTATAAACGAGTTTAAAAAGCAGTTTTTATCTCAGTATCCACAAGCAAAGGAAAATCAAATTTTACAGGTACACTCCCGCAGCTTACCGTGTTTATTAACCGCAGATAATGCATTAATGATCGATTTTATGGCGCTTTGCTCAGGAGCGCGTAGCGCTTACGATTATATGTTTTTAGCCAAGCAGTTTGATATTTTATATATAGAAAATGTGCCAAAAATGGGTGTAGGCGCAACAGGTAAAGTAATAGTGCATGGTATTGAAGACAGTTATCAACGCGAAAAACAAACCCTAAATGAGCATTATTTAGATGACGAAGCGCGGCGCTTTATTGCATTGGTGGACGAGTTTTACGATTGCCACAAGTTATTAGTTATTAACGCCCACGCGCACGTTGAGTCTTTGTATCAGGGGGAAAAGTTAAGCTTTGAATATGCGCGAACGCAGTCGCGTATTGTCGAAATGCAAAATTGGTAATTAGCGCTGACGCTAAGTTTATTTATAGGCGCTTTGCTTGCGCGTTGGTATAAAAATACTGGTATTTCAACTTTGTGCGTGAGCAAGCTTCACGCCTACGACTAAAATAACACAGGTGCAGTGGGTCTTGTAGACGCGCAGCTTGCTGGCGTTTAAAAGCAGCGCTTTTACGTTGTGTTAAACCCCTTTGATAAAGCTATGAGAAGCTTCGTTTTAAAGTGAGCAAGATCTACGTCTACATTAAAAAATTAGCGCGGTAGCAAAATTGTTTATAGGTGATTTGCCTGCTTGTGAAACAGGCAAAATTTATAAAGTATTTTTTAATTAACTTTTATAACCATTAGGGTTATTTGACTGCCAACGCCATGTGTCTTCCATCATGGCATCTATTCCACGCACCGCTTCCCAGCCTAGCTCATTAAGTGCTTTTTCTGGCGCGGCGTAGCATGCAGCAATATCGCCAGGGCGACGAGGCGATACTTGATAAGGAACGTCTTGGCCGCTGGCTTTTATAAAGGCGTTAACCATTTGCAGTACAGAGTAACCATTGCCTGTGCCAAGGTTATATACAAGTGCGCCGGTATTGTTGGCAATTTTATCAAGCGCTTTTAAGTGCCCCATCGCTAAATCTACAACGTGAATATAGTCGCGCACACCAGTGCCATCCACGGTGTCGTAGTCATCACCAAATACAGCAAGTTGCTTTAACTTACCTACTGCAACTTGGGCAATAAAAGGCAGTAAGTTATTAGGAATACCATTTGGATCTTCGCCAATTAAGCCTGACTCATGTGCGCCCACTGGGTTAAAGTAGCGTAAAATAGCAAATGCAAAACGCTCATCTGATTTAGCAATATCTTGCAGCATCATCTCAACCATCAGTTTTGATGTGCCGTACGGATTAGTTGTGCCACCTACCGGGAAGTCTTCTTTAATCGGTAAGCTTGCAGGGTCGCCGTAAACTGTGGCTGATGAGCTAAATACTAATTTAAATACGCCTGCATCACGCATGGCATCTACAAGTGTTAGTGTACCTTGTACGTTTGTTTGATAGTACTCAACAGGTTTAGCGACCGACTCACC
>NZ_DCYU01000021.1:26115-35471 GCF_002331165.1 Pseudoalteromonas sp. UBA2102 | reverse complement strand
AAAAATGGCATCTAAAAAAACTTTATCAAGAATGTCGCCTTGGTAAAACGTGGCTTCTTTGCCTGTGATTTGCTTTACGCGTGCAAGCGACTCTTTTGATGCGTTACTTAAATTATCAACAACAACAACTTCGCTGCCTTGCTGTAAAAGTTCTAAAACGGTGTGTGAGCCTATGTAGCCTGCGCCGCCTGTTACTAAAATTGCCATGAATGCTCCGTGGATACCTTTTTTCAATTATCTTAATTTCATCATATATTCTTACTATTTACATGCTTTATTTTAAAAGCGTATTAAAATAGGTTAATTAAGTAATGGTTAATAAACTAGTGTTAAACTTGTATGGTCTATTACTGGGCTAAGTCTAAATAATTAGTACTGCCCCTTTGGAGAATGCTATGAATTCAGTTAAAACAATCGCTATGGCAATGTGTATTACATTACCTGCATTTGCACACGCTGGAGAATCTGTAGTTAAGTGGCAAGATTTTAAAGACTACCGCGATGTGCGCGCTTCTAGCCAGGGTAAAGCGTCGTACCACGAACAAATTGCTACTCAGTTCGAAAAACATTTTTCTAAACTTGCCGAGCAATTGCCAAAAGGCTACAAGCTAAATTTAGAAATAACCGATATCGATTTAGCAGGGGACGTACGCTATGGCGGTATGGATGAAATACGCGTAGTAAAACCTATTTATTTTCCGCGCATTAAGCTCAATTACTCGCTAAGCGATAATAAAGGGAGCGTAGTGAGTGAAGAGGACGATGTAGAGCTTAAAGACATGGGCTTTATGGATAAAATTAAAATGGGTCGCGACGAGCCGTTTTTTTATGAAAAACGCTTAATAACCGAATGGTTTGGCGAGCAAATTTTAGCAAGCATTGATTAAATTAAACTTGCCACTAACAATGGCAAGTTACAAAATCAAGATGACTTAAAGGTAGCGGCTAAAGTAAGCAACTATTGCAGACTAAAAAAGCGATTTATAGTTTTCCTTATTAAAATTAGTTTTATCAAGCGGAGCTTAAATATAAGTAGGCTTTTTTATCATTTTGATTATGCGTACAAAGAGAGTTATTAGCTTTTGCATTTCAAGCTGGCAATTAAGTGATTAAATTACTTTTTGATTGTGTTTTTATCAATATAGGGATGTACCCAACTTTACATTAAAAATTTTTGCTGCTAATTTAAACTAATGTCATCAGTGTAAGTGTTCTGGTTTATTGTTTTAAATTGAATGTGTTGTACTTGCGTTGACTTTTGATAGTTTACATGGAGAAGATTATGAAAAGTTTAAAATTACTAACGTTAGTAATGGGTTTAAGTTCTATTGGTATTGCACAAGCTGGTGAGTCTGCAGTTAAATGGCAAGATTTTGACAATTACCGCGATGTGAGTGCAGCAAATCAATCACCAACTTCTTTTGAAAAGCAAATTACTATTAACTTTGAAAAGCATTTTGCGAAGTTAGCTGAAAAATTACCAAGTGGATATAAATTAAATGTAGAGGTTGCAGATCTTGATTTAGCAGGTGCTATTGAGTTTTCTGGCGCTAAAAAAATAAGAGTAATTCAACCATTTCATTACCCACAAATTAAGCTGTCTTACACGGTAACTAATTCGCAGGGTGAAGTTGTGAACCACGCCACAGAAGTGTTATTAAAAGATAGAGGCTATTTAGATAAAATTAAGCGCTCAACCTCTAGATCATTTTATTATGAAAATCGCTTAGTAACTAACTGGTTTCATTCAAAAGTTTTATCTAATATAAGTTAAATACAGTTACAAAATAAATAAAAAATGCCGATAAACATTATCGGCATTTTTGTATTTGATGTTTACTAAATTAAACTTTAATTTTTAGCTACTTAAACGTAGCGAGCAGGGTAAGTAACTGTTGTAGCTTAATAACCGTTGTTTTAAGCTTTTCTTCATCAAAACCATCTGTGCTTAAGCTTTCTACATCGGCTGCTACATCAAGTACGTATGGCTTAAAGCGTTTAGCTTCAAAACTAAATCCGGCATCAGCTGGGAACAAGGCTTTAAATTTACCGTGGCCTTGTTGCTGTAGCTCATCTAGTTTTTTGTCGGCATCAAGTGCTTGGCGATAAACAATTTTTAAGTTAGCGTTGAGTTGTTCAATTATAGAATCCATGGTTTTCCTAAAGCTTTGTACTGCATTGCCGATATAGTACTTGGATTACATTTAAATGTCAGGTTGATTAAGGCTTATAACGATGAATATATCAGGTGGAAATCTACCCGCTATGTCTAGCTCTGGCCAAGGTGGTGAAGTATATACCGCTGCTTTGTCTAAAAAGCAGCAATTAGCAGATGGCGCAGCAGCACTTGCACTAATTGAAGGTGCTGCCCAGCCAACAAGTGCGCAATCACCGGCTCAGTCGGTCACTGCAACACTGGGTAACAATGTAAATATATACGTTTAAACTAACTTAAGGTCGATAGGTGTTTTGCTTTTTTGACCGCCTATTTCTCTTACTAATTTAGGCACTAAAAATCCAGGCAGGGCTTTTAATAGTTCTGCCATTATTTTTATTGCCTGTGGCTCTTCTATATCAAAGTGGCTTGCGCCTTCAACCTTATCTAGCAAATATAAATAGTATGGCAGTACGTCTGCATCAAATAACGCCTCACTTAAATTTATTTGTGCCTCAACGGTGTCGTTCACCTCTTTTAAAATAACTGCCTGGTTTAATAACGTTACGCCTGCTTGCTTTAGCTTTTGCATGGCGGCTTTAAACTCGTCGTCTATTTCGTTGGCATGATTTATATGGTTAATAAATATAATTTTTAGCGGTGATTGCTTTAGCCTCGCGCACAGCTCATCGGTAATACGCGCAGGTATAACAACAGGCAAACGGCTGTGTATTCGCATGCGTTTAATTTGAGGTAACTGTTCAAGCTCATCTAAAAACCAGCTAATGGCATCGTCTTTGGCCATAAGTGGGTCGCCACCACTTAAAATCACTTCGTTTATGTTGGCATCTGATTTTATATAGCTCAGCGCATCAAGCAGGCTTTTTTTATTAAGCTGGTTTTCTTGATACGGGAAGTGGCGCCTAAAGCAGTAACGGCAATTTACTGCACAGCCAGTTTTAAACATAATTAAAACACGGGATTTATATTTATGTAAAAGCCCAGGCTGTTCGTTGTCTTGCTCAAGCAGAGGGTCTTTATTAAAACCTGTTTTGGTCAAAAATTCTTGATGGCGTGGCATAACTTGTAGCAATAAGGGATCGTTTGCATCGCCCTTGCGTATTTTTTTTATAAAAGGGACTGGCACGCGTACCGGAAATAAACTGCGGGCTTTTAGGTCGTTTTCATGGGCTTGGCTCGATAAACCGACCATTTCAAGCAAGGTTTTTGGGCAGGTAACTACATTTGCTAATTCTTTTTGCCAGTTTTTATGCAAATTTGCTTCATTTCTTTGTATCATTGGCACGTAGATTACTCGAAAAAAATTAAATAGAGGAAACGATGGCGAATTATAGCACCAACGAGTTCAAGGGCGGCCTAAAAATTATGATGGACGGCGAACCTTGCAGTATTTTAGAAAATGAAATGGTAAAACCTGGTAAAGGCCAAGCGTTTAACCGTGTTCGTATCCGCAAACTTATCTCTGGTAAGGTGCTTGAAAAAACCTTTAAATCGGGTGAATCAGTTGAAGGCGCCGATGTAATGGATACCGACTTAGCGTACCTATACACAGACGGTGAGTTTTGGCATTTCATGAACAACGAAACATTTGAACAAATTGCCGCTGACGAAAAAGCACTTGGCGATGCCGTTAAATGGTTAGTTGAAAACGATGTATGTACTATTACATTATGGAACGGTAGCCCAATCGCGGTTACTCCACCTAACTTTGTTGAGCTTGAGATCACTGAAACTGATCCTGGCCTTAAAGGCGATACAGCGGGCACAGGCGGTAAACCTGCAACGCTTAGCACTGGTGCAGTAGTACGCGTTCCATTATTCGTACAAATTGGTGAAGTAATTAAAGTAGACACCCGTAGCGGTGAATACGTAGGCCGTGTTAAGTAAGCTTGAGTACGGTTTATAAAATCCCGGCTTAAGCTGGGATTTTTTTTGGAGAAAATATGTCAGCAACACCTTGGGCACCTAGTGCAAGCATAAACACCCTTAAGCAGCGTGCAGCCATACTGCGAACCATTCGTGAGTTTTTTTATACGCGTAATGTAATGGAAGTAGAAACACCGAGCTTAAGCAGTGCCAGTGTAACCGATGTGCATTTAGCAAGTTTTAATACGCAGTTTGTAGGCCCAGGCCACGCTGGTGGCTTGCCGCTTTATTTACAAACATCGCCTGAATTTGCAATGAAACGTTTGCTAGCAGCAGGCTCAGGGCCCATATTTCAGCTTTGTAAGGCATTTAGAAATGAAGAAGCGGGACGCCATCATAACCCCGAATTTACCATGCTTGAGTGGTATCGCCCTGGGTTTGATGAGTTTGCATTAATGGATGAAATGGATGAGCTAATGCAGCTCATTTTAAATGTAGAGCCTGCAGAGCGTCTTACTTACCAACAAGCGTTTGAGCAAGTGTTAGCGCTTGACCCATTAACAGCTACGCTTAGACAATTGCAAACACTTGCCAGCGATCACGGCTTTGCCGATATAGCCAAAAACGAAACCAATAAAGATACCTTATTGCAGCTGTTATTTTGTATGAAAGTAGAGCCAACTATTGGGCAAACTAAGCCGTGCTTTGTGTATCACTTTCCGGCATCGCAAGCGGCATTGGCACAAATTTGTGAGCATGATAACCGCGTAGCAGGGCGCTTTGAGCTTTATTATAAAAATATGGAATTAGCGAATGGCTTTAATGAGTTAACTAATGCTAAAGAGCAGGCAAAACGCTTTGATGAAGATAACGCTTATCGCGCTGCCAATGGGTTAAACCACGTGCTTATGGATACCCGGTTAATCGCCGCTCTTGAGCACGGCTTACCGCAATGCGCAGGTGTTGCCATGGGTATAGACAGGTTAGTTATGCTAGCCACCGCTAAAGATACAATAAAAGAAGTCATCGCGTTTGATGTAGATAGGGCGTGATGCTTGTCCTGTAGGCGCCATGCTTACTGGCGCGTTGATATAAAATCTATACGCTTTTTCTTTTTGCGTGAGCAAGCTTCACGCCTACCAATAAAAAAGCACCGCGTTTATTGTAAACGCGGTGCTTAATATTTATTTTTTCTTACAGCTTACAGCTTACAGCTTACAGCTTACAGCTCTAACGTAAACGTTATACCCGCTACTCTTGGCTCACCTAATTGCACGTAGGTGTGTGTAGCGTAACCATCAAGTGGGTCGTTACCAAACTCAAAGCCGCGGGTTGGTACTTCTTCGTCAAATACGTTACGTGCCCATGCGCGCACTGCCCACATGTCGGCTTCGTAGCCTAAACTTAGGTTTACTAAATTGCTGCTGGGTGCTTTTGAATTATGGCTATCTGAGAAGTAGTAATCGTCCTTACCTTCAACACCAATCATACCGTACAGCTCATTAGTAAAGTTGTAACGTGCGCTAAATGCGTATTGGTATTTAGGTGATTGTGCTTGCTCACGACCGTCTTGATTTAAGCCAGATTGCGTTACAAAGTCGTCAATTTCTGTGTTTAAGTAACCGGCGCTACCTGTTAAGAATAAGTCTTCGGTAAGTTGGTAACTACCTTCAACTTCTAGCCCGTAGTTGCTACCAGAGCTTGCGTTATCAACGTAGCCTGTAAATTGCTGACCTTCTACTTGCCATGCTTTTAACTGAATGTTGTCGCGGTGCATATAAAATGCTGCTAAACGAAGGGTAAATTTATCATCAAGCGATGAACCCTTAACGCCAAACTCGCCGCTCCAAAGGTATTCAGGGTCAAAGCTTGTATGCTGCTGGAAAAAATCAGCATCTAGGTTTAAGCCTTCATCTTTAGCTTTTGCTAATGCTTCTGAATTAATACCGCCAGCTTTATAACCACGGGTAATGCTGGTGTAGATCATAGTACGGTCAATCACTTGGTATTCAAGTGCTATTTTACCGCCTACCATTACGTCGTCGGTCTCTTCAATAAAGCCGTTGCTGTCGGTGTAATCACCTTGGTATTGCTCTACACGTAAACCGGTAATGAGCGTGGTTTTAGGGCCGATAGGTGTGGCTACTTGGCCGTAAACAGCTACGTTACTGGTTTCGTAGGTTGATGCAAATGGACTTGCAAGCCAAGTATATTCGCGCTCTAAATCTACATCGCGGTTTTGATAGTAAACACCGGCAACCCAGTTACCTGTTTTAGAATTAAATTGTAAATTAGCCGACTGATCATCGCGATCACGCGTGTACACATCGGTTGAGCTATAACCCCAAGGGTGTAAGCCAGCTGCACATAATTGTGGCTCGCTTGCATCGTTACATACCCAGTCTTCATCAAAGCTGTAAAGTAGCTCTGTATCAATGGCTGAAAGGTTTAAGCTTACATCAAAGGCATCAAAGCCTGTGTAGGTATTATTAATACCAATGGCGTAGCTTTGTTGATTATCTTGGCCTGGCTCGTCGGCTACACTATTACGGCTGTTATCAAGCGTGAACGCATCGTAGCCGTTGTTTATATCTATGTAGTGCAGGTTTAACTCTGTGTTTAAATGCTCAGTAAGTTGGCTGTTTAATTTAAAGCGGGCTACTTGCTCATCTTGTTGTTGAGTTTCGTCGTTTAAATACAGGTTATCTACGTAGCCATCTGATTTTCTGCTAAAGTAGCTGACGCGGGCACTTGTGTCGTCGGTTAATCCTGTACTTGCTGCAAGACCTGCTTCGCGCGAGTTATAAGTACCCATACCCACTTGTAATTTTAAGCTCGGATCGGCAGTTGCCTGAGCTGATTCCATTTGGATCATACCGGCCATGCCGTCTGCACCAAAGCGAGTGCCTTGCGGGCCGCGGTAAATTTCTACCTGGTCTATATCAAATAATAATGAGCTGCCACCTAAACCCGAGTAGTTAATTCCGTCAATAACTAAGCCAACCGATGGGTTAATTGGATCTACAAATTGTGAACGAAGTCCCACTCCACGAATTTGAATATAACGACCACGAGAGGCACCAGATGTAAAGTTTACGTTGGCTGTACTACCTAGCATTTCGTCTAAGTAACTTGCACCACGTTGATTAATTTCATCTTTGCTAAATAGGCTAGCGCTAGCGCTTAATGTTTGAATGCTTTCACGTTGAAAGTCGCCTGTAACAACAATTCGTTCTAGGTCGCTGTCATCAGCGTTTGCTATAAGTGGTGTACTAATTAGCGGTAATAACGCCGCAGTAATTAAAGACAAACGTAAGTTCATTAGGTTACTTAACTCCATTTTGGGGACTCGTATGGTAGCAATTATTTTAATACTTGTGTTATAACGCAGCGATTATACGTTAAATAATCAGGATTACTAATATGACCTTTAAAGTTGATTTTAAAGTGCGCCATTACGAATGTGACCTACAAGGAATTGTAAATAACAGTGTGTACTTTAATTATTTAGAGCATGCTCGCCATGAGTTTTTATTTGCAAATGGGGTTGATTTTGCACTACTAGCAAAGCAAAAAGTTAATTTAGTGGTGATACGCAGTGAGGTTGATTATAAACATTCGCTTGTACCAGATGATGAATTTTATATAGCAGTTGAACCTGTGCGTATAAGCCGTATAAAGTTTGCGTTTAAGCAAACCTTAGTACGTAAACACGACAACAAAGTAATGCTACAAGCCAAGGTTATAGGCACTTCGGTTAATGAAAAAGGGCGCCCTTGTTTACCTCCCGAAATAGATAATTTATTTAAAAATTACGCCCAAGATTAGCCAGTATAATTTTTAGGGGCTGTGACCTTTGGGATTAAATTTAATGTAGTCTGTTTTATAGCAGCGCCTAGGTAGTGAGGTTGTTTATCGTAAATAGCGGGTAGCGTAGGTGCTGTTATCGAGCCTACTAAGTTACAAATAAAGCAAAGCGATTAAAGCGCCCATAATGTGAACACGTTTTAATCTGCAAAGTTCAACACTCTCTAAACTATCATAGAACAAAAATTTACATTTAAAACATGCATTTTTAACGGATAAACCGCATAAAAATTGTTACTATTACGGTAATTAAATATTTAGTTAGAAATAGCATGAAATTAGCAGCACTACCGATGCTTTTAATCGGTTTATGTATTGGTTGTACAGCCACAGGGACGGTGACCACTGAGCAGCTAAAGTATACACAATGGCAACTATCAAAGGTTGATGGTTTAGCTGTGCCGGCCTCTTACAGTGCATCAATGAGCTTTATTGAAGCGTTGCAAGTAAACGGGTTTGCAGGATGTAATAAGTTTTTTGGTGAAGGCGAGCTTAAAGACAGCAGTATTAGCGTTAATAAACTTGGCATGACGCGTAAGTCGTGCGGAGCAGACGTTGATGAGCTAGAGCAGCAGTTTTTACAAGCGCTACGAGAAGGTGCAACGCTTACCATGCAAGGCTCACAGTTAGTTATGCAGGGCGATCAAACTTTTTTATTTATTGCAAAGTAGTGGCATGAGTATTTAAAACTGCCCCTTGCAGGCAATTTTTAACTGGCGTACACTCAACGCTGATTTGATCAAAATAGCAAATCAACGAACATAATTATACTTGTCGGAGTGCCTTAAATAATTAAGGCTGAGATCGCGAAAGCGGGATCCGTGAACCTGATCAGGTTAAAACCTGCGTAGGGAACAAGCTGCCTAAAATGGGACGCTTGTGCGTCTTTTTTATGCGCACAACAAAATAAATAGCCATTTTAGGCCGCAAAGCAGCGTAACCACTGCTTTACGATCTTTCTCTATTCCTTATGGAATATCTGACAAGACAACCCTTTAGCAATGAGGTAAGTCATGTCAAACACTACAAATAAGTCTACACGTCGAGAAACGCGCGCTGCTGCGTCAGATTACATTTATAATTTAACGGGTCAGCCATTTCCAAGCTCACAAAAAGTGTATGTTGAGGGCAGCCAAAGCGGTGTACGCGTGGGTATGCGCGAAATTACATTAAGCGATACGTTTATTGGTGGCGATGAGCAAAACCCTGTGTATGAGCCAAACGATCCACTGCGTGTTTACGATACATCAGGCCCGTATACCGACCCTAACTTTGAGCTAGACGTACGTAAGGGGTTACCTAAATTTCGTGAGCAGTGGATAAAAGAGCGCAACGACACTGAAGTGCTCGACTCAGTCACTTCGCAATTTGCTCAGCAACGTATGGCCGATGACGGCCTTGATCATATTCGCTTTGATCATTTACCTAAAATTCGCCGTGGTAAAGC
>NZ_DCYU01000021.1:20723-25721 GCF_002331165.1 Pseudoalteromonas sp. UBA2102 | reverse complement strand
GAAATGGAATACGTAGCCATACGCGAAAACATGGGTCGTGCACAAATTAGAGAAGAGCTGCTAGCAGCACAGCATAAAGGCGAGTCGTTTGGGGCGAGTATTCCCGATTTTATTACCCCTGAATTTGTACGCGACGAAATAGCCCGCGGTCGCGCTATTTTACCAAATAATATTAACCACCCCGAAACCGAGCCCATGATAGTTGGCCGTAACTTTTTAGTTAAAGTTAACGCTAATATTGGTAATTCATCGGTAAGCTCATCAATCGAAGAAGAAGTAGAAAAAATGGTGTGGTCTACCCGCTGGGGTGCCGATACCGTAATGGATTTATCAACTGGGCGTTACATTCACGAAACCCGTGAATGGGTAGTACGTAATTCGCCGGTGCCCATTGGCACGGTACCCATTTATCAGGCGCTAGAAAAAGTAAACGGAGTGGCCGAAGACCTAACGTGGGAGATATTTCGCGATACGTTAATTGAACAAGCCGAGCAGGGCGTTGATTACTTTACTATTCATGCCGGCGTATTACTGCGTTACGTGCCAATGACGGCAAAGCGTGTAACCGGTATTGTATCGCGCGGTGGTTCAATTATGGCTAAGTGGTGTTTAGCGCATCATAAAGAAAACTTTTTATATACACACTTTGAAGATATTTGCGAAATTTTAAAACAATACGATGTGTGTTTTTCGCTTGGAGATGGCCTTCGTCCAGGCTCGATTGCTGATGCCAACGACGAAGCACAATTTAGTGAGCTACGTACGTTAGGGGAGCTTACAAAAATTGCGTGGAAACACGATGTACAAGTATTTATTGAAGGCCCAGGCCATGTGCCAATGCACATGATTAAAGCCAATATGGATGAGCAATTAGAACATTGTGGCGAAGCGCCTTTTTACACATTAGGCCCATTAACGACCGATATAGCACCAGGGTACGACCATATAACATCGGGTATAGGCGCTGCACAAATAGCGTGGTACGGCTGTGCCATGCTGTGTTATGTAACACCAAAAGAGCATTTAGGTTTGCCCAATAAAGAAGATGTAAAAGAGGGCTTAATTACCTACAAAATTGCAGCGCATGCGGCCGACTTAGCCAAAGGCCACCCCGGCGCGCAAGAGCGCGATAATGCATTATCAAAAGCGCGCTTTGAATTTAGATGGCATGACCAATTTAACATTGGTTTAGACCCAGAACGTGCCCGTGAATATCACGACGAAACTCTACCGCAAGAGTCTGGCAAAGTAGCGCACTTTTGCTCTATGTGCGGCCCTAAATTTTGCTCAATGAAAATTACCCAAGAGGTACGCGATTACGCCAAAGATCTCGAATCACGCGGGATCGATCCTAACAATGTTGGTGATGCAATTGAGATCAAAATGGTTGATGTAGAAGCGCAAATGAAAGCGAAATCTGAAGAGTTTAAACAAACGGGCTCAGAAATTTACCACAAAGCAATATAAGCCAATAACAGGTTAGCGGCTTATGGCTGCTAGCCTGTTATTAAAAGGAGGTTTTATGTTTTACAACATTGCTGTTGTGGGGTTTGGTTTAGCAGGGCGCTTAGCTGCCCTCGAGCTTAGTAAGTCGCATCATGTAACCGTGTTTGAGGCCAGTGACGAACACACACAAAATAGTGCCGGTAAGGTGGCTGCGGCAATGCTTGCTCCGCTTGCTGAGTCGGTATTGTGTGAAACGGATTTAGCCATCATGGGGCTAAATTCTCTCAAGCGCTGGCCAGAGATAGTGAGCGAGCTTGAAGGTGAGGTTTTTTATCAGCAAAAAGGCACGCTGGTCGTGGCGCACCAGCAAGATAAAGGTGACTTACTAAGCTTTAGTCAGCGAATAAAGCCAATAGCAGGGCACAGCGCGCAGGCGTTAAATGCTCAGCAAATAACACAGTTAGAACCCGAATTAGCTAATCGTTTTAACCAAGGTGTGTTTTTACCGTGCGAAGGGCAAATAGATAACCAGGCCTTTTATAAAGCAAGCTTTACCATGCTTAATAAACGTAAGGTTAAGTTTGTTTTTAACCAACGCGTTAGCATTCAAAACGGCGAGGTGAATAACCGCGGCTTTGATTACATTATTGACTGTCGTGGCTTTGGTGCTAAAGGCGATAAACACCTTAGAGGGGTACGCGGTGAAGTGGCTAGATTACATGCACCTGAGGTTAATTTAACGCGGCCGGTACGTTTAATGCACCCGCGCTACCCAATTTATATAGCGCCAAAACCTAATAATGAGTATGTAATTGGTGCAACTGAAATAGAGTCTGATGATAGCGGCCCTGCAACGGTGCGCTCTACGCTTGAGCTACTTTCGGCGGCCTACACTGTGCACAGCGGGTTTGCCGAAGCGCGGCTGTTAAATATTCAAAGCGGGTTACGCCCCGCATTTAGCGATAACCGCCCTGCGGTTTTAAAAACAGGTAACGTAATTAGCATTAATGGCTTATATCGTCATGGCTATATGTTAGGGCCCACCTTAGTGGCTGATGCGTTATCTCAAATAGGGTGAGTAATAAATGACTATAACAATTAATGGTGAGCTGCTAACTATTAAAAGCGCAATGCTTGTTGATGTATTACAAAATTTTGGTGCAAAGCCTCCATTTGCGGTGGCACTAAATGGCGAATTTATTCCACAAAGTTTGCATGCCAGCACCGCAATTAACGAAGGGGATAGCATTGAATTGTTATCGCCTATTCAAGGTGGGTAGCATTATGCAAGGTAACGATTGCTTAACTATTTATGGCGAGCAACTAAACAGCCGTTTATTAATAGGCTCGGCGCTTTATCCCTCTCCAGCGGTGATGGAAGAGTCTATAAAAGCCTCTGGCGCGCAAATAGTAACGGTGTCATTAAGGCGCCAGCAAAGCGCTGCCGCAGGGGATGACTTTTGGCAGCTTATAAAAAACACCGGCCTTAAAATACTGCCTAATACCGCAGGGTGCCACAGTGTAAAAGAAGCCGTAACACTTGCTAAAATGTGCCGTGAAGTATTTGCAACCGATTGGATTAAGCTTGAACTAATAGGTGATGACTACAACTTACAGCCCGACCCATTCGCATTGCTAGAAGCCACAAAAATATTAATTGATGATGGCTTTAAAGTATTACCCTACTGCACAGATGATTTAGTTCTTTGCCAGCGTTTAAACGAGCTAGGGTGTGAGGTGCTTATGCCTTGGGGCGCGCCTATTGGCACCGGTAAGGGGCTTTTAAATAGTTATAATTTAAAAACAATTCGTGAGCGCTTACCAAACACAACATTAATTGTAGATGCAGGGCTTGGTTTGCCTTCGCATGCCAGCCAAGCGCTTGAATTAGGGTATGATGCGGTATTATTAAATTCAGCGATAGCAGGGGCTGGCTGCCCAATTACGATGAGCCGTGCATTTAAAGCCGCGGTAGAGGCTGGGCGCTTTGCGTATAATGCCAAAGCAATGCCAGAAAAAGACTTAGCAGCCCCCTCAACCCCTACAATGGGTATGCCGTTTTGGCATCAGCAGTAAGGAAATAGAGAGTATGAATAATTTAGTGTGGACAATTGCAGGCTCAGACTCAGGTGGTGGCGCAGGAATTCAGGCCGATATAAAAGCAATGCAAAGTTTTGGCGTGCATGGTTGTACTGCAATTACCGCGCTTACGGCGCAAAATAGCTTAGGTGTAGAGGCCATTAACGCGGTATCTACCGATATTATTGAATCGCAATTACTCGCACTCGAAAGCGACATGAAAGCCAAAGTAATTAAAATTGGCATGCTGGCTAATGTGCAGCAAATTCAATTGATAAGCGAGCATATAGCGCATTATAAAGCTAAATGGCCTGTACCGCCTGTGATTGTTTACGACCCCGTTGCAATTGCTTCAAGTGGTGATGTATTAACAGAGGAAGATACCGTAAGTGCCATTAAAGAATGCTTAATGCCGCTGGTGGACGTAATAACACCTAACACGCACGAAACTCAATTATTAACAGGGGTGTATTTAATTGGCCCAAGCGCCGTGAAAGACGCTGCAAAAAAGCTATTAAGCTGGGGCGCAAAAGCGGTTGTTATTAAAGGCGGGCACTGGGATTACCCAACAGGTTATTGTATAGATTACTGCACACAAAACGGCGAAGAGTATTGGCTTGGTAATAAAAAAATTCAAAGCCCTCATAGTCATGGTACAGGTTGTAGCATGGCCTCGGTTATTGCCGCGTGTTTAGCAAAAGACTACCCTCTAAAAGATGCTTTTATTTTAGCTAAAGCTTATATAAATCAGGGCTTAAAGCAGTCGGTTAGATACGGCGAAGGAATAGGCCCTGTTGCACATACTGCTTTTCCTACACAGTTAGATGACTACCCGCAAGTAATAGAGCCTGGCAGCTGGCTTGGTGATGAGCTTGATTTTGATGTGCCGCTTGAATTTAATATGGCCGCTGATTTTGCACCTTGTGAGAGCAAAAAGCTGGGCTTGTATGCTGTGGTCGATAGCCTAGATTGGCTAGATAAATGTTTGCAGCAAGGTATTACTACGGCGCAGCTTCGCGTTAAAAATAAAACTGACCTTGAGCTTGAAGAGTTAATTAAGCAGGCCGTAGAGCTGGGTAAAAAGTACCACGCTCACGTATTTATTAACGACTACTGGCAGTTGGCAATTAAGCACGGTGCCTACGGCGTACACTTAGGCCAAGAAGATTTAGAAACCGCTAATTTAGCCGCGATTAAAGAAGCAGGTTTAAGGCTTGGGCTTTCTACCCACGGTTTTTACGAAATGTTACGTGCGCACAACTACCGACCAAGTTATATGGCATTTGGTGCTATTTACCCAACCACAACCAAAGATATGAGCGGCCAAATACAAGGTCTCGATAAACTTAAAAAGTGTGTGCCATTAATGCAAAACTACCCAACAGTTGCCATTGGCGGCATAGATTTAACCCGCGCAAGCGAGGTTGCAAATACAGGAGTTGGCAGTGTTGCGGTTGTACGCGCGATTAGTGA
>NZ_DCYU01000021.1:0-20338 GCF_002331165.1 Pseudoalteromonas sp. UBA2102 | reverse complement strand
AATGAATAAGCTTAGCGATAAAGAAACCCTGCGTTATAGTCGCCACTTATTATTAAAAGAAGTGGGACTAGAAGGGCAGTTAGCACTTAAAGCAGCCACCGTTGCAGTAGTGGGAGCTGGCGGGCTAGGTAGCCCTGCACTTTTGTATTTAGCTGCGGCAGGTATTGGTACGCTTATTTTAATAGATGATGATGCGGTTGAGCTTTCCAACTTGCAGCGCCAAGTGCTTTATAAAGTTAATCACTTAGGGCAAAGCAAGGTCACCGCTGCTGGTAAAGTATTAACAAGCCTTAATAATCAAATAGAAATAGTGACGCATTGTAAAAAGCTCGATGATAACAACGCAGGGGAGCTTTTCAAAAATGCCGACATAGCACTTGATTGCTCTGATAATTTTGCCACACGTTACAGTGTTAACCGTTATTGCTTTACTCATAAGTTGCCTTTAATTGCAGGTGCCGCGATTGCAAGTAGTGGGCAACTTATGGGCTTTGATTTTAGGCAAAACAATAGCCCATGTTATGGCTGTGTTTTTGCAAAAAGTGACGCCGCTCCCGCTGTAAATTGTAGTAATGCCGGTGTAATAAGCCCACTGTTAGGAATTATAGGCTCTATGCAGGCACAGCTTACGCTTAATATGCTGCTAGGGCATGTTAAAGGTAGTGTGTTTATCAGCTTTGATGCGCTGAGCTTAAAGCAACAGCAATTTAAAATGATTAAAGATATAAACTGCAAAGAGTGCGGTGAATAAAGTATGAGGTAATTCGCGGGGCTAAACTCGGAGTTAAGCCATGAGAAGCTGCGCTTCTAACGTGAGCAAGCTCTACGTCTACAGCTAAAATTAGCATCGTAGTTAAATTCATCTATAGGCGCCTTTCTTGCTGGCCCGTTGATATAAAATCTATTTACGCTTTTCCTTTTTTGCGTGAGCAAGCTTCACGCCTACCAATAAAAAAGCACCGCGTTTTTGGTAAACGCGGTGCTTAATATTTATTTTTACTTACAGCTTAAAGCTTACAGCTCTTCACTTTCTTTAATTGTTGCAAATGCGGTGTTTAAACGCGTTACTGTTTCAGGCAGTTGGTCGTCTAAAATGTCTGCTTTATCTGCACCCCATGCTAGTACCACTGTTGAGCCTAGTTTAAAGCGGCCCATTTCTTCACCTTTTTTAAGGGTAATGGCGTTTTCGCCTTTAGTAGGGTAGTTCCAGCTAAACACATCGCTACCGGCGGGTGGTGTTACTGTGCCTGCCCAAACGGTCTCTATGCTGGCTACAATGGTTGCGCCTACTAGTACCATAGCAAGTGGGCCAATTTCGGTTTCAAAAATAGCCACTACACGTTCATTACGAGCAAATAAATTAGGGACATTGCGCGCTGTAAGCGGGTTTACCGAAAATAAGTCGCCCGGTACGTAAATCATTTTACTTAGTGTGCCGTCTAGAGGCATATGAATACGGTGGTAGTCTTTTGGCGCTAAATAAATGGTAGCAAATTTTCCGCCTAAAAATGGTGTTGTATCATCTTCAGAGCCACCTAATAGTGCTTGTAGACTGTAGTCATGACCTTTTGCTTGTATTAGCTGCCCATCAACAATGTCGCCCAGTTGGCTAATAGCACCATCAACAGGGTGAGTAATTACGTTCTCGCCTTGCGCCATTGGACGCACACCATCTTTTAATGGGCGAGTAAAAAACTCATTAAACGTTTTGTAGTGCGCTGGGTCTTCATACAAAGCCTCGTTCATGTCTACTTTATATTGTTTAATAAATAGTTTAATAAGCGTTGTAGTTAAAGCACCGGCTTTTGCTGCTGCTAATTTACCTACTACGCGTGAAATAAAGTGCTTTGGCATTGCATACTGCATTGCAATTTTAAATTTGTCTAAACTCACAGATTGTTTCCTAAATTAAACGCGAGGTGCGCGTGCACCAGCACGGCCATCGGCCATTGTTTCTAAAATACGGTGGTAGCTGTCGAATCGCAATTGCGAAATATCGCCATCGGCTACCGCTTGTTGAATTATACAGCCTGGGTCGTTTAAATGCTTACAGTCTCTAAAACGACATCCACCTATAAACTCTCTAAATTCTTTAAAGCACCAGGTTACCCGTTCAACATCTAAGTGCCATAAACCAAACTCACGTATTCCCGGTGAGTCAATTAGGTTACCACCACTTGGTAGGTGATGTAAGCGCGATACAGTGGTGGTATGTTGCCCTAAGCCACTGTTTTCTGATACTTCTTTAGTTAATATTTCGGCATCAGGAAGCACAGTGTTAACTAAGGTTGATTTACCTACGCCACTTTGACCAACAAAAATATTATTTTTATCAACCAGTACGTTTTTTAAATCATCTATGCCTTCGCCGGTTACACTACTTACAAGCAGTACCTGATAACCAAGGCCTCGATAAATATCGAGTACTTTTTGAATTTCATTTAGGCCTTCGTCGTCGATTAAATCGATTTTATTAAGTACTAAAATAGGTTCTATACCCATGTCTTCACAGGCAATTAAGTAACGGTCGATAATACTGGGCGTAAACTCTGGCAGTACCGCTGAGACCATTAAAATTTGGTCAATATTTGCAGCGATTACTTTTACGCCATCGTAAAAGTCGGGACGCGTAAGCTGCGAGCGGCGCTCTTGTGTTGCTTCAATAACGCCTGCTAAGTCGCCTTCACTTACTTTTGCGCGGCGAAATAGTACTTTATCACCACACACTAAGTTAGTAACGGTACGGCGAATATTACAGCGTAATACGTCACCTTCTTGTGTTTCTACATCGGCGTGTTGGCCAAAACGGCTGATCACGACGGCGTTTTCGGTTGCGCCCAGATTATCTGTTTGCCACTCTTGTGCGCCACCTTTTGCCAATTTTGTATCGGCATTATTTAAGCGCTTTTGATGATTAGCCTTGATCCTGCGAGATTGGCCTTTACTTAATTTTTTCTGTTTTGCCACTTTTGGCCTATAACCTTGGTTTAAATGTCGGCTTTGCGTATAAAAAAGCTTTAGCTCGACGGTTGATGCTAATATGATATATCGAAATGCGTTGGATCTAAAGAAAAGCACTGTTTAAGGTTACTATGACTATTAATGAATCTAATTTAATTTGGCTTGATCTGGAAATGACTGGGCTTGAGCCGGCCACAGATAAAATACTCGAAATTGCAACAGTAGTAACTGATGCCGATTTAAATATACTCGCGGAAGGTCCTACTATAGCTATTCACCAAAGTGATGAGCTGTTAGATGGCATGGACGAATGGTGTACTACACAGCATGGGAAATCAGGTTTGACTGCCCGTTGTAAAGCCAGTACATACGATGAGGCTTACGCGGTTGAACAAACGCTTAATTTTTTAAAGCAGTGGGTTCCTGCGGGAAAATCACCTATGTGTGGTAACTCAATAGGTCAAGACAGACGCTTTATGAATAAGTATATGCGCGAGCTTGAAGACTTTTTTCATTATCGAAATTTAGATGTAAGCACAATTAAAGAGCTTGCCCGACGTTGGAAGCCTGAGGTACTAGAACAGGTAAATAAAAAAGGCTCTCATTTAGCTCTCGATGACATTAAAGATTCTATTATGGAATTAAAGGTGTATAGAGAAAAATTCTTTAATTTGTAAAAAACACTTGCAAACACATTAGATTATTGTAGAATCCTGCCCCGCTCAAGACGATAACCCTCGCGGGGTTGGTGTGTTTGAGTGGTTTAAATACCATCAGTAAGTGCGGCACTAGCTCAGTTGCCAGAACGTAGGACGCGACCTGTCGCGCACTAACGGACAAATTACTGACAATCTATAAAGCGGCACTAGTTCAGTTGCCAGAATGTAGGACGCGACCTGTCGCGCACCAACGGACAAATTACTGACAATATTTAAGCGGCACTAGCTCAGTTGGTAGAGCGCGACCTTGCCAAGGTCGAGGTCACGAGTTCGAGCCTCGTGTGCCGCTCCAATTTCTCATCAAAGAAATTGGAGTATTGAATAAAATGTAATGCGGCACTAGCTCAGTTGCCAGAACGTAGGACGCGACTCGTCGCGCACCAACGGACAAATTACTGACTAACTATAAAGCGGCACTAGCTCAGTTGGTAGAGCGCGACCTTGCCAAGGTCGAGGTCACGAGTTCGAGCCTCGTGTGCCGCTCCAATTTCTCACCAAAGAAATTGAAGTATCGAATAAAATGTAATGTGGCACAAGTTCAGTTGCCAGAATGTAGGACGCGACCTGTCGCGCACCAACGGACAAATTACTGACAATCTATAAAGCGGCACTAGCTCAGTTGCCAGAACGTAGGACGCGACCCGTCGCGCACCAACGGACAAATTACTGACAATCTATAAAGCGGCACTAGCTCAGTTGGTAGAGCGCGACCTTGCCAAGGTCGAGGTCACGAGTTCGAGCCTCGTGTGCCGCTCCAATCTCTATATATCCCACAAAAATAAACACCTCTAAAACAATATTTTGATCTGATTTATACCTACGAAAATTATTTATAAATATTAAACGCACGAGTGGCCCCATGCCGCCGCGCGATATAAAGGGTTTTAAATAATGCGAAGTGACGCGGGTAAAAGCTAGGGAGGGGAGGTCAATACAAGGTTAAAAGGTTTCGCCTTGCAAGGTCGCTATAATACGTCTTGCACCGCCAGCGTCGCGATGCTCGCCTAAGTAAATACCTTGCCATGTACCTAGCGCTAAGCGACCATTGCTTATAGGAATACTTAATTCACACCCTAACGTACTGGTTTTTATATGGGCTGGCATATCATCATCACCTTCGTAATCGTGACGATAGTAAGGCTGGTGCTCGGGAACAAAATGGTTAAAGTGGCTTTCCATATCCATGCGCACTGTTGGATCGGCGTTTTCGTTTATGGTTAAACTTGCCGATGTGTGCTGAATAAACAAATGTAATAGGCCAACTTTATAATTAGCCAGCTCGCTCAGCTGCGCGAGTATTTCATCATCAATTAAATGAAACCCTCGGGCGCGCGGTTTTAAAGTTATTTGAGTTTGTTGCCAGCTCATAACTTATCAAAGCTAACTTCTATATTTGCATCGCCTGCATCACAGCTAAACGGCATGATTATTTTTTTGCCCTTACTTTTATGTGTGATGGTGTGGCCTTTACCTGCAACTACAATTGGCGTAGCCATATCAAAGTCATAGCCTTTTTCGCCGAGTAAGTTTTTAGCTCCACCGGTAACCATATTAGTAATTTCCCCAACCATATCAGTTACTTCATCGTCTATGTTGTCAGGGCGCTCACCAAGCATACGTTCCATGATGGTCAGAGCTAAGTTTTCATCAAAGGTAATTGAAAATGAGCCACGAGTTTGCGCGCCCACCATGCCAATTAAACCAGATACATCGCCACAGGCGACTTCGTCTGTTTTAATACGCGGCTTACCTGGTTTTAACTCGGTTTGTGCCATTGTAGATAACACATTGATCAAAGAAGATAAAAATGGATTAATGAACTCAACATTCATGTTAGGTACTCTTAAAATTGGTGCTAAAGTGGCTATCTAAATATGAGTATAGCTTTAAAACAAACTTTGGGTTTAGCTTCTACAAGACTCACACTTACCGTGTGCTTCAATAGTTTGCCCTGATACAACAAAGCCGCTTTCTGCTGCTAAGTTGTTTAGCTCGTGAGAAATAACCGTAGAGTGCAGCTCTTTTACAAAGCCACAACTGTCACAAATTAATAGCTGCACAGGATGAATATGATCAAAGTGATGGCAAAGCATAAATGCATTGGTGCTTTCTATTTTGTGAATAAAGCCCAGCTCTGATAAAAAGTCTAGCGCACGGTAAATTGTTGCAGGTTTTGCGCCTGTTTCTGTTACTTTTAATTGCTCAAGTAAATCGTACGCCCCAACGCCGCCTTGGGCGCTAGCTAATAGGCGAAATACTTTTTCGCGGATAGGCGTAAAACGCGCACCACGGTTGTCACAAACTTGTTTTGCTTTACTTACGAGTGATTCTATATTCATCATTCTCTTATCCTTACGCTACCGTGATATACTAACATACTGTGTTGTACTTGCAGCGTTTTTATTAAACACTTTTTATCTAGGAACCCCATTAATGCATGAACTGGTAGCTATATTTATTTTCTTTTTTGCGGTGATAGACCCTATAGGTACAGTGCCTGTATTTATTGCTGTGACACGTGGGGAAGATGAAAAGTTTAAACGAAAAGTTGTTTTTAAAGCCGTGGGTGTATCCGCTGTGGTTTTACTCTTTTTTGTTATTGCCGGTGAGCAGCTATTAAATGCAATTGAAATACCGCTGTCGGCGTTTCAAATAGCTGGGGGCATAGTCCTGCTTATTTTTGCGCTTTCAATGATTTTTGGTGAAAGTAAGCCCGAGTCTGAGATTAAAAGTGTGCGCGACAGCACAGAAACCGCTATTTTTCCGCTAGCCATTCCCTCTATAGCAAGCCCAGGCGCCATGCTTGGCGCAGTACTGATGACCCGCAACGAAGAATACACGTGGGTTGAGCAAGTTACTACATCGTCGATGATGTTGGTTGTATTAGTTGTTGTGCTTGTGCTGTTGTTACTCGCAAATCATGTGCATAAATTAATAGGCGACAGTGGCGCAAGTATTATAAGTAGAATCATGGGGTTAATTTTAAGCTCTGTGGCAGTTACAAATATACTCAACGGTATCGCGCATTATTTTGGTTTACAAATATACAGCTAACATTGATGCTAATTAGGCTTTTGTGTAAAATACAGCGCCTTTTTATGGGCGCATTTACTTATAATCCCCGAGGCTTTTACATTGCAAAAACGCACATTAGATAATCCAACGTTAAACAGACGTTTTTCTGTTGCACCTATGCTTGATTGGACTGATCGTCATTGTCGCACTTTTCATCGTAAGATGACTAAGCACGCTGTTTTATACTCTGAGATGATCACCACGGGGGCGATTTTATTTGGTCGCGGCGATTACCTACACTTTAATCAGCACGAGGGGCCGGTTGCTTTGCAGCTGGGGGGGTCTGATCCCGAGGCGCTAGCAAAGTGTGCAAAGCTTGCTGGTGAGCGCGGTTACGATGAGATTAACTTAAATGTAGGCTGCCCTTCAGATAGAGTACAAAACGGGCGCTTTGGTGCATGCCTAATGGCCGAGCCTGAGCTGGTTGCACAGTGTGTTGCGGCAATGAAAAGCGAAGTTAGTATTCCTGTTACGGTAAAAACACGCATCGGTATTGATGAGCAAGACTCGTATGAATTTTTATGCGCGTTAATTGAAGCCAGCCATAAAGTTGGCTGTGATGACTTTATTATTCATGCCCGTAAAGCGTGGTTAAATGGTTTAAGCCCTAAAGAAAATCGTGAAGTACCGCCTCTTGATTACCCACGCGTTTACCAACTAAAAAAAGACTACCCACAGCTCGATTTAAGCATTAATGGCGGCGTTAAAACAATTGAAGAAAGCCTAGCGCATTTAGCGCATATAGACGGCGTTATGATTGGTCGCGAAGCATATAGTAATCCATTTATGCTTAATGAGGTGGATGAAAAGATTTACGGTGAGGTGGCTAATACTCAGACTCGTCACGATGTGGTGCGCGCTATGTATGATTACATAGAAGAAGAAATGCGTTTAGGTGCTAACTTTTGGCATATAGCACGCCATATGCTGGGGATTTTTCAGGGGCAGCCAGGGGCGCGCGGATTTAGACGTCACCTTTCAGAAAACGGTCACGGTAAACAGGCTGATTTGTCGGTAATGGATAAAGCATTAAGTTTTGTGCCTGAGTAATACTTAAGCGCTGAGCAGTTATAAAAAAACCACTTTTTAAAGTGGTTTTTTTATAACTAAAATTTAGTCAAAAGATAAATAAATTAGTGATTTTAGCTTATTAGCATTCAGTTTTTAGTCAGTTTAAAATAACTTATTAGCTGTCTAACTAATTGAATTTAAATGCTTATAAATAACTTTTTGTTACTTGGCATAACTCTTGGAATCTTGTTGTTGTTATCAATTAAAAACAACAGGACAAAACAATGAGTATATTTAATCGCGTAAACGATGTTATCCAATCTAATATTGCTGCCATGCTGGATAAAGCAGAAGACCCAGAAAAACTCCTCAACCTTATGCTAAGTGAAATGCAAGAAGCGCTTAACGAATGTAGAAGTACGGCCGCAGCCTTGCTGTGCGAAGAAAAAGCGCTTAAACGCCAAATTGCACAAAAACAAAAAGACTTAACTTTGTGGCAAACAAAAGCTGAGCTGGCAGTTGCTAAAAACCGTGACGATTTAGCCAAGTCTGCGTTAGTAGAAAAACAGCGAGTAGATGAGCAAATTGCAGCAAAAAACACTCAGCTAAATACTCTAAAAGAGTCGATAGAGAAAATTACGGCAGATTGTGAGCGTTTACAGCAAAAAATGGCGCAAGCTAAAAGCAAACAAGCTCAATTAATAAAACGCCACGATATTGTTGCTGCACGTGAAAAAGTGAACATGCAATTACACAGTGACAAGGTCGCAAATGCTTTGTCTCGCTTTGAAATGATAGAGCAAAAAGTGGAAGGCATAGAAGCACAGGTTGATGCTTATGAACTTACAAATACAGCGCAATCAACCGCTGAGCAAATTGAGTCTTTAGTTAAAAATGAAAAAATAGATGCAGAGCTGGCTCGTTTAAAAGCCAGTGTTAAGCAAAGTAATACCAATACAACTGCGCGAAGCGCTTAAGGAGTAGAGTATGAATAACTTTAGAACACAGCGTGGTTGGTACAAAGATTCACTGAATAAAAAAATATCGGGCGTATGCAGTGGGTTAGCGCGTCGCCTTGATTTTCCAGTGTGGTCAACACGCTTAGTAACAATTTTATTATTTATAAGTTTTCCGTTTGCAGTAGCGCTTGGTTATTTGATTGCTCACTGCTGCCTTGAAGAGCGTGCGTATTAGGAGAGGGATATGAAAACCTTAGCAATATGTGTTGTCGTATATGTGTTACTTTTTACTGATACTGTGTCGCTAATACATTTTGATTCATGGCAGTTTCCACTGTGGATTGCAGATATGAGCTGGGTAGGACTGGAGCTGGCTGGCGTATTAGTCGCTATTATTGCAGTGGTAGCCGTAATGGCATTAGTGACTATGGGATTAATAGGCGCAGGGATTGTCGCGCTGGTTGGCACCATTTTGGCACTGTTATTTGGTTCAGTGATGATAGCCTGGCCATTATTATTTGTAGCTGTACTGTGCTGGTTGGTGCTCGATAACAAAAAAGTAACCTCTTAAGCCTTAATTTAACTGACTATTATTAGTTAACTATGTTAAATTTAAAGTGAAATTTTATGCTTTCACAAGGAATAAAGCGATGATGAAGCAGTGCTTTTTTATGGCCTCGGCGTTAATGATTAATGTGTTTTCGTCATCGGTTGCTGCACATGCTGGGCACAGCCACGATACAGACGAAGCTAAGCTTGAAGTAAGCCATGCACAAGTAAGGGCGTTTTTGCCTGGTAGTAAGTCGAGTGTTGGCTATTTAACAATTTCTAACCACGGTGGTGGTGTTGCTAAATTAACTAAAGCAACCATCGAAGGTTTAGGCCGTGTAGAAATACATGAGCACAAACATGTCAATGGCATGATGAAAATGCAACAGGTTAAAGCCGTTACTATTAAGGGCCATGAAAGCCTAAGCTTTGAGCCTGGTGGTTACCATTTAATGGTATTTGATCCACAAGAGCCACTAAAAGTAGGGCAAGAACGTAAACTCACGCTATATTTTAGTGACGGTAACCGCTTGTTTACTAATGCTCAAGTGGTTTCGCTTGAAGCGCAAGCTGCGCATTCAAAGCCATCTAAAAAACAACACGCTCATCACTAGGAGGATAAATGTCGCAACATAAAGGAAAAATAGCTGGTGCCTTGGTGGTACTACTTATTATTTTTTACGCTATTGCAGTTTATTGGAGCATTGAGCCGGCACGTTTTAACGTAGTAACTAATGCAAAAGAAACCGCGCAAGCACGCAACGAAAAAATGGTAACAGGCTATACAACCACCTCAACGCTTATTACCGTTGCTAGCACATTACTTGATAAGCAAGGTGGATATTTATCAAACGATGTGATGCTGCCAAGTGTGATAATGGATGACATGCCTGCGTGGGAATATGGCGCGCTTGAAATGGTGCGTGATTTAGCGCTATCAATGCGTAAAGACTTTAGCCGCTCACAGTCGCAATCTACCGAACATGAAGCCCTTAAAAAAGCGCAGCCACAATTTAATATTAGCTCTGAGGCATGGGCATGGCCAAGTGCCGAGGGAGAGTATCAAAAGGGAATAGACTACCTTCTTGTGTACCGCTCACAAATTGCTAACGAGCATGAGCGCGATAGCCAATTTTATTCACGTGCAGATAATCTACGTAGCTGGTTAAAAGAAGCCGAAAAGCGCTTAGGTAGTTTAAGTCAGCGTTTAAGTGCAAGTGTTGGCCAAGACAAAGTAAACACCGATTTAGCCGGTAATTCTTCAAACACGCAAGCGACCTACACACCACTTCAGCAACAAGTAAGAACGTCGTGGTGGGAAATAGACGACGTGTTTTATGAGTCGCGCGGTGCAACGTGGGCGTTATTACACTTTTTACAAGCAGTTGAGTATGACTTTGCTGATGTATTAGAAAAGAAAAATGCGCGTGTAAGCTTACAGCAAATTATACGTGAGCTTGAGGCAACACAAGAAACCGTGTGGAGCCCAATTATATTAAACGGGAATGGTTTTGGCTTTGTGGCAAATCATTCTTTAGTTATGGCAAATTATATTTCAAGAGCCAATGCGGCTTTAATCGAACTTAGCGAACTACTAGCTCAAGGATAAAAAATGAAAAAGTATTGTTTAGCAGCTGCCCTTTCAATGGCATGTTTAGCCCCTGCAGCACAGGCAGACACTCTATTAGGTTTATATGTAGGTGTTGATGGCTGGCAGTCAGATAACGACGGTCAGTTTTCTTACAAAGATAACGCACCACAAGATTTTAATTTTGAAGACGAAACCTTTATTAGCTACTACGCGGCACTAGAGCACCCAGTGCCATTAGTTCCTAACCTAAAGCTTAAATACACTGAGCTTGAACTTAATGGCTCAGCAACCCTTACTGATACGTTTAGCTTTAATGGCTCAGATTACGTAGTTGGTACAACTGCAAATACATTAAGTGATTTAACTCACATTGATTACATTCTTTATTACGAAATTTTTGATAACGATTTAATTTCAATTGATTTAGGTTTAAACGCAAAGCAGTTTGACGGTGACATTGTTGTAACTGGTACCACTCAACAAGGTGGCACTAACTTCTCTGAAACTAAAGGTTTTTCGGGCTTTGTGCCACTTGCTTATGGCCGTGCTGAAGCAGGCTTACCATTTACGGGTTTAAGTGTGTTTTTTGAAGGCAGCTTTTTAGCTATCGACGATAGTAAAGTACAAGACTACCAAGTAGGCGTAGCGTATGAACTTATTGATAACCTAGCGGTAGATGTAGCTATTAAAGCAGGTTACCGTTCTATGACGTTAGAGCTAGATGATGTTGATGATATTAACACCGATATTGACGCATCAGGCCCATTTGCGGGTATTCAAGTTCACTTTTAATTAGTGAGCTTACAGCGTGGTGTGTTATTTATTAACATGCCACGTTAAATCAAATTCTCCCTCCAATGCATTATTAATTAATTGCTTATACACCTTATTTACCGGGTAATTTATAAGCTTAGAAAGCTCATCGCCAGTTTGGGTAAACTTGTAATAGCTTAATACTAAGTCACTGCTTTTAGCTTTTAACGTCACTTTTTGCGATAAAAACGACAGGGTGAGTTCTTGGCCAGCTTTTAATACCGCCGATTCTATTTCTTTTCTGTAGAGTAAATTAAGATCCATTAGGGTTAAAATATCAGGAAAGCTGATCCCCGTTTTTCCTAAATTTAGCGATACCTTATTGCCTTTTCGTAGTAAGTCGAAAAGCGAAGGCTTTTTATAAAACCCTAATAAAATAAAGTGGCTGTCGTCTTTTGCGTTGTAGCTGCTCAGCGATACACACTTTTGTAATGCATCAGCTTCGCGTTGGGTCATATGCTTGAGTGTTTGTAAGCTTTTTATAGAAAATGTACCGGGGTTGAGCGTCTCGCCAGTTAAAATTTTAGCCCACAGTGTTTGCATCGATTCATTTGAGGTGTCTTCACATAAGGCAATAAAGCGCTCTACCCAGTCGGCATCTGGTTGTTTATTGCTTGCCACATCGGGGCAAAACCCCATTGCTTTAGCTAAAATGGTTTCTATATTTTGCTGCTGTTTTATAAGCAGTAAATCTTGGCGCTTTTGGGCGCGCGCTAAAATAGGGTTATCGCTATTTATGTGATAAAGCGGGTTTAGATCGCCTTTAGAGCCGTAACTTTGATCTGTACTTGATTGCCCAGTATTTGTGGTTATTTTTTTTACGGGGTAGCCAAGTAAAGACTCAATGATATTGGCGAGGTTAATTCTCGCTTGGGCTGATTTTACTGTCATCGTTATCCAGCTGTGTTTTTTGGTCGCGTAATTGCGCCACTGTTTGTAAGTTATTTAAGCCAAGTGACACTGTATTGCTTAATACATACTCGCTAAAAATTGATAGATAACCCGAAATTAGCGGGGTATTGGTTTGGCCATTAATATTACACGTTACATTTACCACACCTTCTACTTCGGTAAATGTAATTTCACCTTCAATAATATGCTCATTTTTTAAAAGTGCATTAAAGGTCATTTTATTTTGCGAAAGCGACGTAATGGTCATTTCTCCATACCCCCAGTCGCTTTGCCACGATTGATGCGCGCCTATACCGCGACTAGGTTCGCCTAAAGTAAAAGTGATAGACGGATCTACTTTGCCCCAAGGTGACCATGTATGCCAAAGGCTAAAGTCAGAGACCAGCGATTTAACGGTCGCTACATTGGCATTTATTTGTATGTTTTTATTTACGCTGTAATTTTGCGGCAGGGTTAAACCAATCAAAATAGCCACTAAAACTAACAATAAGAGCGTTTTTATAAGGATTTTAAAAAATTTAATAGGCACACCTTTTACGAGTTTTTTAGTTTGAAATATAACAACTTTTTATTAATCGACTATAGTATGAATTAGCCTATAAACCAAAAATATATTTTTAGCACATAGGTATGAGCTTATATAAGTATTAAAACTGATAAAGGGTAGATAATGTCGTCAGAGCAAAGCGATTTTTTATTTTTAGCGCCAGACAGCGAAGAAGAAATAACCCAAGAATTATCTGATTTTTGGGATGTTTTGATCGTTGATGACGATCCTGAAATACATTCAGTGACTAAGCTTGCGTTATCGGGCGTAGAGTTTTGGGGGGCAGGGCTGCGTTTTCACGATGCGTACTCTGGCAGCGAAGCCATCGAAATACTCAAAAACAATAATACAATATCCGTTATTTTTTTAGATGTAGTGATGGAATCTGATGATGCGGGTTTGCAAGTTGTAAAACGCGTACGCGAAGAGCTTAACAACCAGCATGTGCGAATTATTTTACGTACCGGCCAAGCGGGCAACACCCCAGAAGAAAAAGTAATTCGCGAATATGACATTAACGATTATAAAACAAAAACAGAGTTAACTCGTTCTAAATTAGTAACTTCTTTAATTACCGCTATTCGCTCGTACGAGCAAGTATGCCAACTTGAGTATCAAAGTGATGCGATGAACACCATTGTTTCGGCTTCAAAGTCTATTTTAGGGCTTACCGATATTAAAGTGTTGTGCAAAGAGATTATTAAACACTTGGGCATTATTTTAGAGTGTCAACAAGTTGGGTTGGTATGCAGTAAGCTAGATGGCGATAACTTTATTCAAGTATTGGGTGGTAGTGGCCATTATGAGAGCTACTTTGGTGAAAAGCTTGCTAATGTTGATAGCGTTGCGCTTGAACAAGTAGATCAGTGTTTTGAGTCGGCCCAGCATTGCCAAACTGATTCGAGCGTAACTTTTATTGTTAAAAGTAAGCACCGCCAGGCTGCTATTTATTTAGAGTGCGAGCATAAACCGAGTGATGCGCAGCTGCAATTTGCAGAGATTTTTCTTACTAATGTGAGTGTAGCCCTTGATAACGTAAGGCTGTTTGTAAAACTAAGAGATGCGGCCTACAAAGATGTACTGACCGGTATTTCTAATCGTACTAATTTTATTGAGCGGGTGGTGCGTTATCAAAAACCACATGTTAATGACTACGTTTTTGTATTAATTGATGTGATTGGTTTTGCAGATATTAACAATGGCTTAGGACAAGAAATTGGCAATCATTTGCTAATCGAGATTGTAAAGCGGCTTAAAGATGCTTACCCAGACGCAAAGTTATTGTCGCGTATTGGCGCAGATGTTTTTGGCTTTATTATTCGCCAAACGGAGTTTGACCTTGAACAATTTAACGACGTGCTAAGTGTGCCTTTTAGTGCTGGCGAGCATATTTTACCTGTCGATTTTAGAATTGGTTTATGTCAGCAGCAAGACTTTCAAAGTACTGGGTTAGATACACTCAAAGTTGCCTATATTGCGTTAAATCAAGCTAAAAAGCTTAAATGCAAAGAGGGTATTTACTACGATATTGATATGCAAGACAAAATGGCTTGGCGCTTAGGTATTATTAGGCAGTTACGTCATGACTTTGCTCGGCAAAAGCTCCAAGTGTGGTATCAGCCTCAGCTTTCACTCGATAATTTATCTTTGATTGGCTGTGAAGCATTGCTGCGCTGGCCATCAGAAGATGGCTCGTTTATATCTCCTGCGGTGTTTGTGCCTTTAGCAGAGGATGCCGGTTTAATTGTTGATATTGGCCAATGGGTTTTAGAACAAGCTTGCCAACAGCAAAAACGCTTAGAGGCACTCGGTGAAGAAATTTGCATTGCTGTAAATGTATCTGTGCCGCAATTTAAGGTTAAAGGCTACGCTTCAACAGTAAAAAACACCTTACAAAAGTACGATGTTAAACCCTGCAATATAGAGTTAGAAGTGACTGAAAGCGTGGTAATGGATGAATTAGAAACCGTGATCAATACCCTAAAAGAGTTAAAAGAATTAGGCGTAGAAGTGGCGATTGATGATTTTGGAACGGGCTTTTCTTCATTAAGTTACTTACAAAGTTTACCGCTTGATAGGCTTAAAATAGACCGCGCATTTGTAAAAGATTTACCCGATAACGATACCGGTGCTATTGCTGCTTTGGTGGTATCGCTTGGTGCTAAACTAGGACTAAAAACAATTGCTGAAGGTGTAGAAACACAGCAGCAGGCAGAGTTTTTGAAAAACTTAGGGTGTGATGAAGTACAAGGTTTTATGTACGCTAAGCCAATGCCTGAGCATGAACTTTTAGAGTTTATTAAAGAGCGAAATAAAAAAACTTAATATCAACAGACTTTACAGTAGGCGCGATATCTCTAGGCAATGTTGTATAAATAAGCAATGTATTAGGATATAATTCGCGCCTTTTGTTATTCTACGGCCAAAACTATGAGCTCCCTTAAAGCTGAACGCGCGCTATTTTCATACCCCAAATATTGGGCAGAATGTTATGGCACCGCCCCATTTTTACCTACCACTCGCGAAGAAATGGATGCTCTTGGCTGGGATAGCTGCGACATTATAATTATTAGCGGCGATGCCTATGTTGATCACCCTAGTTTTGGTATGGCGGTTATTGGCCGTGTACTTGAAGCGCAAGGCTTTAGAGTAGGTATAATTGCTCAGCCAGATTGGCAATCAAAAGATGCCTTTATGGGGCTTGGTAAACCAAACTTATTTTTTGGTGTTACAGCCGGCAACATGGATTCGATGATCAACCGCTACACGGCAGAAAAACGAATGCGCCATGACGATGCATATACACCAGGTAATGTGGGCGGCAAGCGCCCTGACCGTGCGGTGATGATTTACTCTCAGCGCTTACGTGAAGCCTATAAAGGTGTCCCTATTGTTATTGGTGGTATTGAAGCAAGCTTGCGCCGTATTGCGCATTACGACTACTGGCAAGAAAAAGTACGCCGTAGTATTTTATTTGATGCCAAAGCCGACATCCTTATTTATGGTAATGCAGAGCGCCCGCTGGTGGAAGTAGCCCACCGTATAGCCGCTGGCGAAACTATGGATACAATTCAGGATATTCGTGGTACAGCGGTTATTCGTAAAGAGCCAATACCGGGCTGGCGCGGAAGTGATTCAACAGCGATAGATAAAATAGGAAAAATTGACCCTATCCCAAACCCCTATGGAGCTGATGATGTTGGGTGTAGTAAATCAGAGTTTAAGCAAGCCGGAATTGATTTAAAAGCAGAGGCCGCTAAACCAATAACTATTCAGCCTGCGCGCCCTAAACCGTGGGAAAAAACATACGTTAAACTGCCTGCATTTGAGCAAGTAAGCGTTAATAAACCGCTTTATGCTCATGCCTCGCGCATTTTGCACCAAGAGACCAACCCAGGCTGTGCTCGTGCGTTATTTCAGCGCCATGGCGATCGCTCTATTTGGGTTAACCCGCCGGCATTCCCGCTCGAAACCCATGAGATGGATGATGTATTTGGTTTGCCTTATCAGCGTATACCGCACCCAAGTTATGGTGATGCAAAAATACCAGCCTACGATATGATTAAAACGTCGGTTAATATTATGCGTGGCTGTTTTGGTGGCTGTTCGTTCTGCTCTATTACCGAGCATGAAGGACGTATTATTCAAAGTCGCTCGCAAGAGTCGATTATTGACGAAATAGAACAAATTAGAGATAAAGTACCTGGTTTTACCGGTGTTATTTCTGATTTAGGTGGCCCAACGGCCAACATGTATAAATTACGCTGTACGAGCAAAAAAGCAGAAAGTACCTGTAGACGACTCTCATGTGTTTACCCTGATATATGTAAGCACATGGATACAGACCATACACCTACTATCGATTTATACAAAAAAGCCCGTGAAGTGAAAGGCATTAAAAAGATTTTGATCGCCTCCGGCGTTCGTTACGATCTAGCCGTACAAGACCCTCGCTATGTAAAAGAGCTGGTTACACATCATGTGGGTGGCTATTTAAAAATTGCCCCTGAGCACACAGAAGATGGCCCTTTGTCTAAAATGATGAAGCCGGGCATGGGTGCTTACGATCAATTTAAAGAACTATTTGATAAGTACTCAAAAGAAGCGGGTAAAAAGCAGTACTTAATACCGTACTTTATTTCAGCGCACCCGGGTACCAAAGACGAAGACATGGTTAATATGGCATTGTGGCTTAAATCTAACGACTTTAAGTTAGACCAAGTACAAAACTTTTACCCGTCGCCTATGGCCAATGCAACCACCATTTACCATACAGAAATGAACTCGTTGCGTAATATTAAAAACAACAAAGAGCAAGTGCCCGTGCCAAAAGGAGCACGCCAACGTCGCTTACACAAAGCAATATTGCGTTATCACGATCCATCGGGTTGGCCAATGATCCGCGATGCACTGCGCAGTATGGGGAAAGCCAATTTAATTGGTAAAGGCCCAAATTGCTTAGTGCCAGAAGAAGGCCGCGATGAAAAAGCACATAAAGGCGCTGGTAAAGGTAAAGGAGGGCGCCCAGCGTTAACGCGCCATACTGGGTTTAGCCAATTTAAAAAGGCTAACACTAAACCTAAAGTAGGCGGCAATCGCCAGCGTGCTTCTCGCTAAGCGTTAAAACAAGTAAACAAAAAACCCGATACTGAGTAACAGTATCGGGTTTTTTATTGCGTAAATTTACTGCTGTTAGGAGTGCATTACACCTTAAAGTTTTCTACCGATATTCTTAGCTCTTCAGCGAGTTTGGCTACTTCTGAGCTTGAAATGTTTGTTTGATTTGCACCCTCAGCAGTTTGCTCGGCTATGGCTACAATAGATTCTAAACGTTCACTAATTTCTTGTGATACTTGTTGTTGCTCTTGAGCTGCGGTAGAGATTTCTTCACTTACATCGTGTGCTTGCGATACGGCAAGTGTAATTGAGTCTAATGCGCTGCTTGCTAAGTCGCTTTGTTCAACACATGACTCTGCTTGCTGTTTACCTTTATCCATTGCTGTTACAGCCGCTTCTGCGCCACTTTGAAGCGATTCAATCATAGATTGTATCTCTTGGGTCGACTCTTGCGTTTTGCTTGCCAGTGAGCGTACTTCATCAGCTACTACCGCAAAACCTCGGCCATATTCACCGGCACGTGCTGCTTCAATTGCAGCGTTAAGTGCTAATAGGTTGGTTTGCTCTGCAATGCCGCGTATTACATCTAAAATACTGCCTATAGATGCGCTGTCTTGATGAAGCTTATTAATAACACCTGATGCATCGTCCACCTCGCGAGCAAGTTGCTCAATAGTGGCTTTATTTTGATGAGAAATACCTTTTACACGTTCAGCTTCTTTATCGGCATTTTTAATTTCGTTAAGTGCCTGCTGTGCGCTGTTGCTTACTGTTTGCGACGTGCTGCTCATTTCGGTTGTGGCTGTTGCCGCTTGCTCTACTTGTGCTTGTTGGTTACGAATAGCTTGGCTTGACTCACCGGTAATGGCCGATGTTTGCTCAGACGCCGCTGCTAATTGAGTTGAGCGTGAAATAATGCCCTTAATTAAGCTACGTAGGCTATCTATAAGGGTGTTACAGCTTTTTGATAGCTCGCCAAATTCATCTTTTGCAGAGTCATCTAAGCGTTGGGTCATATCACCGCTGGCAACAATATCTAAAATCCGATTAACCTCAGCCAGTGGCTTAGTGATTCTATTAACGGTAAGGATCGCAATTGCAATTGCAATTAACGTTGCGATGATCATACCTGCCCATGTCCAGAGCGTCGCTGAATCTACATCCTCGCGAACACCTTCTTGTAATTTGTAAGCCACAGTACTTGCTTGTGTTACTAAATCATCAATTTGCGACAGTGCCATAGTGGTTGCTTGCTCTGATTGGGCAAGTTCTTTTTCGGTAAGTGCGATAGCGTCAATAAGGCGCTGCTTATTGGCCGCTAGGCTATTATTGCCGCTAATATTTTCTATAAGCGTATCAACGTAAGCTTGTAAATCACTGTATAGGTCGTTGTTATCTTGCTCTATAGCTGGCTTTATTAACGCTAAAGTACGAATAACTTCGTCAAGGTAATAAGCTTGCTCATTTTTTACAATATCTAGGGTGTTTGCCGTTTTAACCGTGAGCATATCGGTACTGTTACTCACCACAGACATAAAGTTGTTTTCTAAGTTATTGGCAGCTTGGTAAGCGCGTGGGTGGTTTTGCTCAAAGTTAGTAATATCTGTGATATCAAGCACGACTGAGTTGGCATCTTCAGCTGCAATCTCAATTGTTTCAAGCTGTGCTGTGAGGGTTTTATTAAGTGCTAGTTGTTTATCTTTATCAGCTAATAGGTTTTCGACCGTACCTAAAAAGCTTAAGTAGGTTTTTTCTACAGCTTGGCTTTTTTGACTCAGTGATGCATCGTTTTTTACTACACGTTGAAGGTCGGTGTGCAGCGAGTTGAATTTGTCTTTTTGCTCAAGTACTTTTTGTTTTATAGGGGTGAGCTGTGCGCTTGAGGTGGTATAAAAACTAGCTTGGGCTGCTTTACTCATTAAAATAAATTCAGCTTGTAGTTCTGAGCTTTTATTAAGCGCGGGCAGTGATAACTGGTTTACCTGCTGGGTAGAGCGGTCAATGCTCGCAATTTTTATTAAAGAGTTACCACCAATGATTATGAGTAATAAGGTGATAAAAATAAAACCACACCAAATTCGTTGGCTTACTGTCAGATTCATATGGATTTCCAATTAAAGTACTTCAATCACATCTTATCGGCTTTTTAACCAATAAGTTAAGCAATTAATATCTATTAATTTAAATTTAACATAAGTACTGTGGTTTTACAGTTTATTTAGATAAAAGCGTCGGCTTTTCTACTATTTTTTGCTTAGTTTGCAAGTCCATCATCGTTAAAGCACCGCCCCATACGCATCCGGTATCGAGCGCATGTATGTGATTGAGCTGAGTAACCCCTTCAAGAGCGGCCCAATGGCCAAATACAAGGCTGTTTTCTAATGCTTTTATATTAGGGTGGGTGAACCAGGCTGTTAACGTTTTATTATCGTTAATTGCGCCTTTCGCACTAAGCTCTAACGTGTTGTTGCTATTTAAAAAGCGCATGCGGGTAAAGTAGTTAACAATGTATCTAAACTTATCAAATTCGTTTAAATCGTCATGCCATATAGCGGGGTGGGGCTGATACATTTTTTCAAAAAAG
>NZ_DCYU01000121.1:21512-28929 GCF_002331165.1 Pseudoalteromonas sp. UBA2102 | reverse complement strand
CAGCGCCACTAAATAAAGTGCTAAGCGATAAATACCAGGGAGTTCTGCCTCAAGCGCTTGCGCTTTTAAAAGCATATGCGCTAAGCGAATATCCGCCCCAAAACCCAGCATTTTACTACCCAATTTAGTGAGCTTGCCTTTAGAGTCGATGGCTTCAAGCATGGTTAGTAAATTTGCCGCTTGCGTGCATTGCTGCGCTGTTGGCGTATCAAGCAAGGTGAGTTCGCTAATATTTGCGCCCCACTGTTTTGCCTCCAGCATAAGTTGGCTTATGTCTGAGGTGAGTATTTCTGGGCTATCGTGGCTATTACGTCGCTCAAATGTTTGCTTTGAGCCAAGCCTGTAAACAACCCCTGGCTCTATTCGCCCTGCACGCCCCGCTCGCTGCACAGCAGAGGAGCGCGATATACTTTGTGTTGTAAGCTCAGTTACGCCTGTTTTCAAGTTAAACGTTGCGGCGCGGCGTTTGCCGCTATCAATAACAATACGAATGCCTTCAATGGTTAAACTGGTTTCGGCTACATTGGTGGTAAGCACAATTTTGCGCATACCTTTAGGCGCAGGGGCAATCGCCGCTTGCTGATTGGCTTTATCTTGCTCGCCAAATAATGTGGCAACTAAGCAGTTACTTGGTAAATCATTAAGGGCCTGCTGCACACGTACTATTTCAAATTGCCCAGGTAAAAATACTAATGCACTGCCGCTTTGCTCATTGAGTGCTTGCTTAACGATATTAGGAATGGCATCTAACCAGCGGCTCTCATCTTTTATTGGTATATATACTTCGTCAATTGGGTAACTACGCCCGCTTGATTGTATAACCGGGCAATCAAAAAACTGCGTATAGCGCTCAGTATCGAGGGTGGCCGACATAAGTAGTATGGTTAAATCGTCGCGCAGCGCACTTTGGGTCTCTAAAGCAAAGGCCAGTGAAGTGTCGGCTGCAATTGAGCGTTCATGAAATTCATCAAATATCAGTAAATCTATATCGCTTAATTCGGGGTCGTTTTGTAGCATGCGGGTAAGCATACCCTCAGTGACTATTTCAAGGCGCGTATTACTACTTACTTTGCTTTCACCACGTACTCGCAAACCAACACTCTGCCCCACTTTTTCGTTTTGGCACTGTGCTAAGTAATTGGCAATATTACGTGCTGCTAAGCGGCGCGGCTCCAGCATTACAATACGTTTAAAATGGCCGTCGCGCATAAGCTGTAGCGGCAACCAGGTTGATTTACCCGCACCAGGCGGTGCTTGTAATAACGTTATGGGGTTACTTTGTAATGTAGTTAAAAGTTGTTGATATATGTTTTGAACCGGCAGCACTGCTATTTACCCAAAATTGCTTTGTGCGCATTGTAACAAAAACCAAAAATAAACGCGCCGCAAAAGCAGATGAGTTTACGCGTATCCATAATCAGAAATAATTACAGACCGCTCTGTACATTTTTTAAGAACATACGCGTTGCAATAAAAGTAACGCTTCGCTTAAATATATAAATCAATGATTATAAACACAAAATAAAAAGTTTAACTGATTGGTACACGCTTTGCTCCTTTTATACTGAACGTTAATTAAAGCTAAGTAAGGAGATACTTATGAACAACGATCGTATGAAAGGTAATTGGAACGAGCTTAAAGGTAAGGCGCAACAAAAATGGGGCGATCTTACTGACGACGATTTAGACAAAATTGAAGGTAGCCGTACAGAGCTAGTGGGTAAAATCCAGCAGCAGTATGGTAAATCTAAAGAAGAAGCAGAGCGCGAAGTAGACGAGTTTGAAAGAACTCACTAATCGCTAACTTCTAAAAAAACCGCCATTTGGCGGTTTTTTTGTTTAACGGCTAAAAAAGGGCGTTATTTAGGCTTTTAATTGGTTACCTATAGGCAGCTGCCTAATACGCTTACCACAAGCGGCAAAAATAGCGTTACACAATGCAGGGGCGTAAACCGGTGTTGCGGGCTCGCCTACACCTGCTGGTGGCGCATCGCTTTGTATTATTTCTACTTCTACCTCTAGTGGTGAGTCGCTCATACGCGGTACGCGGTAATCGTGAAAATTACTTTGCTGCACGCGGCCTTTATCAAAGGTAATACCGTCGCTAATTGCAGTGGTAATACCGTAAATAGAGCCACCTTGCGTTTGGTTTTTAACGGTATCGGTGTTTACTACCGTACCCGCATCAATAGCCACCCACGATTTAATCACGTTTAAATCACCAGCATCCGATACTTCTACCTCAACCACAGTAGCCACATACGTTAAAAAGCTGCGGTGTGCTGCAATACCTAACCCGCGCCCTTTTGGCAGCTTTCGGCCCCATTTACTTATATCAGCCACTTTTTCAATAACATGGCGTAATTTACCAATATCTAATGGATAAACGTCTTTATCGGCGCCATAGTTATCGTACGAGGCATTTTGCTCGGTTACATCTAAAATGCGATCAGGGCCTATGGTTTCAAGTAAATAGTCTTTTTGGTCGCGCCCTGCTTTGTGCGCCGCTTCAGCAATAAATGACTGAATAGCAAAAGCATGAAAAATATTTGATACCGAACGCATCCAACCTACTCTTGTTTTAGCGGGTGCTTCGCCGTTTTCTAACTTTAAGTTAGGTGAGTTTATGGGGTTATCGGTAAAGCCCAAGCGCAGCTCAAAACCTGCAGGCGACGTTGCCCCTTCTTGAAAGGTCGACATAATTGGCGAAAACGCCGTACGATGTAAGTAAGCCTCAATATTGCCTTTTTCATTGAGTGACGCTTCAATATGTTGAGCCGATACCGCATGATAAAAACTGTGCTGAATATCATCCTCTCGCGTCCACTGTACGCGAATAGGCTGACCTACTTTCATTGAAATGTAAGCAGCTTCTGCTGAAAAATCAGGTTTTGATTTACGCCCAAACCCGCCACCTAACATGGTGACATACACGTTAATTTGGCTCTCTTCCATACCAAGTAACGCAGCTACGGTTTTCATATCAGCTTGCGGGTTTTGCGTTGCAGCCCATATATCAACGCGGTCTTTATGATACATCGCTGTAGCACAAGGTGGTTCCATTGGTGCTTGAGCCAAATGCGGCGCGTAGTAATCGGCTACTAACTTATTGCTCGATTTAGCCAGTACGCTGGCTGCATCGCCTTTTTCGCGCACATGCGTTTGCGGCTCATTAACGGTTTGTAATAGCGACTTTTTAAAGCTCTCTGAATTATAATCGCCGTTTTTACCATCATCCCACACCACTTTTAGTGCTTTACGCGCCTGCCATACAGCCCAGGTATTTTTAGCAACAATAGCAATGCCGCCTTTTGGCTGAAATTGCGGCGCACCTTTTGGTACAGGCATTTCAATAATATCAACTACGCCATTAATTGCTTTAGCGGCGCTGGCATCAAACGATTTAACCACACCACCTACTACCGGTGGGCGCTCAATCATAGCCACCAGCGCTTTTGGCTCGCGAACATCAGCAGAAAATGTGGCTTTACCGGTTACTAAATCGGTTAAGTCTATGTGCGCCATACCGGTATTTATATAACGCCATTCTTTACGTATTTTAAGTGTTAACTTGTCAGGCTCTGGCGGGGTAATACCAAGCGCGAGGTCAATTAAATCTTTATAAGCCAGCGTTTTACCTGAGCTGTGAGTAACCACGTGCTGATTAGCTGTACAGGTTTGCGGGTCAACTTTCCAATATTTAGCGGCTGCGTGCTGCATCATGTAACGTACGCTTGCGCCCATTTCGCGTAGGCGCTGCATGTTGTAGCGAATACTGCGCGAGCCATCGGTATTTTGATCCCCATATTTAGGGTCGCCCTTACCTTGAATAACCACTACTTTATCCCATGCAGCTTCCATTTCGTCTGCCACAATTTGGGCAATGGCGGTACGAATTTGCTGGCCCATTTCAGAGCGATGACAGGTTATTTCAACCATGCCATCGGGGCGCAGCGCTATAAATAAGTTAGCACGTTTTGCTTGCTCAGAGGGTTGCTCTAACACGCCTGCAAACGCTTTTGGTGCACTGCCTACAAAATAAGTGCCTAATACTAATGCGCCTATTGCGCTGGTTTTTAAAAATTGGCGACGGTTTAAGTCAAAGTACGTATTGTCGTTTTTCATACTTCTTCCCCTTGTTCATTTGGGTCAAAATATTCAACGCCCGCAATGGTTTTAGCCGCCGACTTAATCGCTTTATGAATACGCGGATACGTGCCACAACGACAAATATTGCCCGACATATTACTCACTATTTCATCATCAGTGGGATTAGGGTTAGCGGCTAATAAGCTTGCCGCTTGCATTATTTGCCCACACTGACAAAACCCACATTGCGGCACTTTATGCTCGACCCAGGCTTTTTGCACTGGGTGGTCGCCTTGCTCGCTTAACCCTTCAATAGAGGTAATAGCACGCCCTGCCACAGCCGATACCGGTAATATGCACGAGCGCTGCGCTACGCCATCAATATGTATGGTGCACGCACCACATTGCGCCATACCACAGCCAAACTTAGGCCCGGTTAAATTTAATTCATCTCGAAGATACCAAAGCACCGGCGTTGACGGATCGCCTGTAAACTCATGTTTATTACCATTAACGGTAAGCGTGATCATATTTAACTCCTTGGCAAAGCGCTTTAAAGGAATGCCTTGTTGCGCGAGAACGGTTTGAATAATTGCTACTTTTTTAGCCTACCACTTAGAATTGGTTTATTGAAATTTTTATCGGCGAACCGCCAACTTATAGCTGTTATTAAGTGGCAGCTTTATTGGATAGAGATAAGAAGGGTTTACTGATTCTACTTAGCACTTATAACAGGCTCATTTAATAACTGCTCATCATCTTTATATACTTCAAGCCAACCAGGTGGCGATGTATCGCAGCCAATAATAGTAACAAGCTCCTCGTCGAACACTTCATCAAAGCGGTTAACAAACTCAGCTTCATTTTTAATGTCAGGCAATGGATATTGCCTTTTTAGAGGGTAGCGAATATGCGCAGCAATCGCAGTTTTATCCTGCGTTTTAAAAGCAGTAATAACAGGTAAAACACTCTCGTGATACTTCTGCTCAAGCGCAAATGTGTTTGATGTGAAAAGTAGGAATAGGCAAAGCAATATGTAATTTAGATACTTCATGAATAGTCCTTTATTTAGAACCAGTTATAACTTCATATTCTGCTCTGCCAACACTTGGAATTGCAAAATTTGGTACTATGTCCCTAGTATCTGGAATAGCTCTAGTTTCTATTGGAAAGTGCCAGATATTGAACATATTATTTGGCCTAGTGTCGTAGGCTAATTGATCCCAACCTAAAATTGAAGCCATTCGAAAAGTAGCGAGCTTTTTTGCCATTTGCATATCAGAATTAGGGTTGAAATATAAAAGGTATCCAGTATTAACTGCCCCAGTTAATACATCTACGGCTTGCAACCCCCAATGAAGCTTAGAGTTTTGCATTGATACGAGCTCAATTTTTGAAGATGTTGGTAATTTAGCTAGCATATGATTAGTAATAATTTGAATTACTTCATCTTGTTTAGAGTACTTAGTACTTTTCTGGTCTATATATACTTTAAAGTTAGCGTTTAACCCTTTACTACTTTGTTTAAGGAGTTGGTTATACGTTGTGTAAAATGCTGCTTCTTCATCTTTATGCCACTTTTTATATGGGGCTTTTGATACAGCAATAGCATGAAAAGTACATGGGCTGCTTAGAACAAACTTTAAAATATTTAAGCATAAATTGATTTGTCCTGAGCTTTTTCTTACTTTTTCCCACTTTATTTCACCTTGGATCCCACTCGCTTTACAAATTTTCTCAATGTTGAAATTAAATTCATCTAAATATCCACTTGGAACATTTAAGATTCCAATTGTATAACATGGTGATCCTTTCGAAATTCCACTTTCATCAGCAAATGATACAACCTCGTTCATTTCACCCTCCATGTGTTGCACTTTACAGCTTATTATTTTGTTCAATAATTCCACTAAACAGGCTATTTGTAAATAAAGAGTTCCTAAAATAGAAAAACGAGCCTAATTTGGCCCGTTTTGTTTTACTGATAGCTGACAGCTAAAAACTGACCGCTGCTCTTTTACTCTGGCTCATACCCCAAATTAGGCGACAGCCACCTTTCTGCCTCAGCGAGCGTCATATTAGTTCGCTTGGCGTAATCTTCTACCTGATCCTTTTGCACAGCGGCGACGGCGTAGTATTTAGCCTCTGGGTGTGAGAAATACCAGCCCGAAACCGCTGCCCCTGGCCACATGGCGTATGAGCTGGTGAGCTGCATGCCAATGCGTTTTTCGGTATCGAGTAACTGCCAAATTTTCTTTTTCTCGGTGTGCTCTGGGCACGCTGGGTAACCCGGCGCTGGGCGAATGCCTTGGTAGTTTTCGCGAATTAGCTCATCGTTACTTAAGTTTTCATCGGCGGCATAACCCCAATACTCTTTACGCACTTGTTCGTGCAGGTATTCGGCAAAGGCTTCTGCGAGCCTGTCGGCAACCGCTTTTACCATTATTTTATTGTAGTCGTCTTGCTGTGCGTCGAACGCGTCGGCTAGGTCGTCTTCTTCTAAGCCGCCCGTTACTGCAAACGCGCCAAAGTAATCTGGTGTGCCTTTTGGCGCAATGTAGTCGGCTAAACAATAGTTAGCAAAGTCGGTTTTTTCGGTTTGCTGGCGTAAATGGCATGAGGTAGTTAACAGCTCTTTGCGGGTTTCGTCGGTGTAAATTTCTATGTCATCACCCACGCGGTTTGCAGGGAATAAACCAATTACACCTAAAGGTTGCAAAGCACCTGATTTTTCAAGGTCGTCGAGCATGTCGTTAGCGTCTTTAAATAAGCTACGTGCTTGCTCGCCAACGACTTCGTCATCCATTATGCGCGGGTATTTACCAGCGATTGACCACGTCATAAAGTACGGGGTCCAATCTATGTATTTACGTAACGTGGCGATTGATACATTTTTAAATTCGGTCACGCCCAGCTTTTTAGGCACCGGTGGCGTGTAGTTATCCCAACCAAGCTTGGCTGCGTTATCTCGGGCACGCTGTATGGTAACGGGTTTTGAACGTGGCTTTTTACGCGCTTGTTGCTCGCGTACTTTTTCGTACTCGGCTTTAGTTTTTTCTAAAAAAGCCGGTTTTAGCTCTTTGGATAATAAGCTCGATACCACGCCCACTGCACGGCTGGCGTTATTTACGTACACTACGCCTTTGTCGTATTGCGGCTCAATTTTAACGGCAGTATGCGCTTTAGAGGTAGTTGCGCCGCCAATCATAAGTGGTAATTCAAAGCCTCGGCGGGTCATTTCTTTGGCTACGTGTACCATTTCATCAAGCGATGGGGTAATTAAACCCGAAAGGCCGATTATGTCGGCTTTTTCGTCAATCGCGGTTTG
>NZ_DCYU01000121.1:0-21093 GCF_002331165.1 Pseudoalteromonas sp. UBA2102 | reverse complement strand
ATGTCGTGCACGTCGCCTTTTACGGTGGCCATAACTACTTTACCGTTAGTGGCGCCTTCTTCTTTTTCGGCTTCTATGAATGGGTCTAGGTAGGCCACTGCGCGCTTCATTACGCGGGCAGATTTAACAACCTGCGGTAAAAACATTTTACCTGCACCAAATAAATCCCCTACCACGTTCATGCCATCCATGAGTGGCCCTTCAATTACGTGAATAGGTTTATCGGCGGCAGCGCGGCACTCTTCTGTGTCTTCATCTATAAAGGTGGTAATACCTTTTACAAGAGCGTGCTCTAGGCGTTTTTCAACAGGCCATGTACGCCACTCTAGATCTTCTACGCGTTCGGCTTGTGCCATGCCTGAAAACTTAGGGGCTATTTCTACTAAGCGCTCACCTGCACCGGGGTCAGTGTTAAGAATTACATCTTCTACGGCTTTGCGAAGTTCCTCGGGGATGTCGTCGTAAACTGCAAGCTGGCCTGCGTTTACAATACCCATATCCATACCCGCTTTTATCGCGTGGTATAAAAACACCGAGTGAATCGCTTCACGTACGGGGTTATTACCCCTAAACGAAAACGAGACATTAGACACCCCGCCCGACACTTTACAGTGCGGTAAGTTTTGCTTAATGCGGCGTGTGCCTTCAATAAATTCTACGGCGTAGTTGTCGTGCTCTTCTATACCGGTGGCTACGGCAAATATATTGGGATCGAATATTATATCTTCCGGCGGGAAGCCAATCTCTTCGACTAATATTTTGTAGCTGCGCTCACAGATTTCGTATTTGCGGTCCGCGGTGTCGGCTTGGCCGTCGGTATCAAACGCCATAACCACAGCGGCGGCGCCAAAACGTTTAATAATTTTAGCTTGGCGTTTAAACGGCTCTTCGCCTTCTTTAAGCGATATTGAGTTAACAATAGCCTTGCCTTGAATACATTTAAGGCCTGCTTCTATTACTTCCCATTTAGAGGAGTCGACCATAATGGGCACTTTAGAAATATCGGGCTCTGAGGCAATTAAGTTTAAAAACTTAACCATGGCCGCTTTTGAGTCCAACATGGCTTCGTCCATGTTTATATCAATAACTTGGGCGCCGTTTTCTACTTGCTCGCGGGCAACATTCAGGGCGGTCTCGTAATCTTCTTCCATGATTAAGCGTTTAAACATGGCAGAGCCAGTTACGTTGGTACGCTCGCCAACATTGGTAAATACTGCAATTTGCTGGGTCATGTTGGCTCCTAGTTTAAGTTACAGGCTTCAAGGCCTGATAAACGCATGCGAACATCAAGCTCTGGCAATGCGCGAGGTTTTACCCCTTCAAGCCCTTTGGCAAACGCACGAATATGCGCAGGCGTGGTGCCGCAGCAACCACCAACAATATTTATAAAGCCCGATTTGCCCCAGTCTATAATCTCTTTCGCCATGTCCTCTGCTTCTAGGTCGTACTCACCAAATTCGTTAGGTAAACCTGCATTTGGGTGTACTGAGGTAAATGTTTCGCATACGCGCGAAAGCTCTTCTACGTATTGGCGAAGTAAATCGGGGCCTAGGGCGCAGTTAAGGCCTATAGAAAGCGGCTTAATATGGCGAATAGAATTATAAAATGCTTCAGTTGTTTGCCCCGAAAGCGTACGCCCAGAGGCATCGGTAATTGTGCCTGAGATCATTACTGGTAATGTACGCCCTGCTTGCTCAAACGCTTCTTCTACTGCGAATGAGGCCGCTTTTGCATTTAGGGTGTCGAATATGGTTTCGATAAGTATTAAATCGGCGCCGCCTTCCATTAATGCAAGGGTAGACTCAACATAGGCAGTAACCAGCTTATCAAAGGTAATATTGCGATAACCTGGGTCGTTTACATCTGGCGAAATTGAGCAGGTTTTAGATGTTGGCCCTAACACACCGGCTACGTAGCGGGGTTTTTCTGGAGTTTTAGCGGTGAATTCGTCACATATTGCGCGTGCGAGTTTGGCCGACTCTAAGTTTACCTCACGGCTTATGCTTGCCATGTCGTAATCTTCCATCGAAATGGTGGTTGAGTTAAAGGTATTGGTTTCAATAATGTCTGCACCGGCGGCTAAAAAGCTGCGGTGTATATTGGTTATTAACTCAGGTTTTGTAAGGCTTAATAAATCGTTATTGCCTTTTATTAGTACGTGCCAGTCTTTAAAGCGCTCGCCTCGGTAGTCTTCTTCTTCAAGCTTGTGAGTTTGGATCATGGTGCCCATGGCGCCATCTAAAATTAAAATACGCTCTTTTAATGCAGCGCTTAATTCGCTGTGTTTATTATTGTTTTGCACGTTATTCGGCATAGTTGTTAGTCCTCACATCTTGGCTAACTAAATTAATATCATAAGGGGTCGTTTGGTACACGTAGTAATTTAACCAGTTCGAAAACAGCAAAAAGGCATGGCTTTGCCACGTTTTTGACGGCTTTTTGCTTGCATCGTTATCTGGAAAATAGTTTTCGGGTTTTGGCGCATCAGGGCTTTTTTGTAAATCGCGCTCGTACTCTGCTTTTAATGTGTCGGCATCGTATTCTGGGTGGCCGGTTATAAACACTTGGCTGCCCGACTTATTTTTCATTAAGTAAGCGCCTACTTTTTCAGAGCCTGCCAGCACGACTATATCGTCGCAGGCATTTATTTTATTTATATCTATGTGGCCATAACGTGAGTGCGGCACTAAAAAGGTGTCGTCAAAGCCACGAGTAAGTGCTCCGTGATCAAAGTAACACTGGTGAGTAAACACACCACAAAGTTTATCTTCTTTTAAATCGCGTTTTAAATTATAACGGTGATACAGCGCCGCATGCGCCGCCCAGCACGAAAAAAGCGTAGAGGTAACGTGCTGCTCTGCCCAATCAATAATCACTTTTAGCTCATCCCAGTACGCAACATCGTCGTATTCAAGGTGTGCTAGTGGCGCGCCGGTAACAATTAACGCATCGTAGTTATTGTTTTTCACTTCTGAAAAATAACGATAAAAGGTATCTAGGTGCTCTTCTGAGTTGCTACTGCTACGGTGTGTATCTAGGCGTAATAGCTCTACATTTACTTGTAAAGGAGAATTGGCAAGCAAACGAATAAACTGCACTTCGGTTTCTACTTTATTAGGCATTAAATTTAAAATAGCCAAACGCATAGGACGAATTTCTTGCGTTTTTGCGCGACTTTTTGGCATTACAAACACGTTTTCTTCACGTAAACGGGCAATAGCCGGTAGCTCGTCTTTCACTGTAATTGGCATATTTTTTTACTCCTACTCATAAAAACCGAGAATTTATACGCTCTCATTATGAACAGTATGCTAAAAATATCAACCTCTAGATGTATAGATGTCTAAATGAAATTTATTCATGATTTTATACTTTATCAACCTGCAGCCATTAGCGCTTTAAAACCCGCCATTCGTTGACTGTTTCACCCGTGAGCCACTACAATACAACATTGAAATTTTTATTATTATTTGAAGGCTTTCCTCCATGGTTTTACCTGATAAGTTTATATTCTCGATGAGTCGAGTATCTAAAGTTGTGCCACCTAAGCGCACAATTTTAAAAGATATTTCGTTGCACTTTTTCCCTGGCGCTAAAATTGGTGTGCTAGGTTTAAATGGTGCTGGTAAATCTACATTACTTCGCATTATGGCCGGTGTTGATCAAGACTTTGAAGGTGAAGCTCGCCCTCAACCTGGTACTAAAATTGGTTACTTACCGCAAGAGCCAGTGCTGGACGAAAGCAAAACAGTACGCGAAATAGTTGAAGAAGCTGTTGGCGAAGTAAAGCATGCCCTTAACCGCCTTGACGAAGTGTACAACGAGTACGCAATGGAAGACGCTGACTTTGACGCCCTAGCAAAAGAGCAAGGCGAGCTTGAAGCAATCATTCAAGCGCACGATGGCCACAACATCGATAACGTTTTAGAACGCGCTGCTGATGCACTTCGTTTGCCTGAATGGGATGCTAAAATTGAGCACCTTTCAGGTGGTGAGCGCCGCCGTGTTGCTATTTGTCGTTTATTACTCGAAAAGCCAGATATGCTTATTCTCGATGAGCCTACTAACCACTTAGATGCTGAGTCGGTTGCTTGGCTTGAGCGCTTCTTACATGATTACGAAGGCACTGTTGTGGCGGTAACGCATGACCGTTACTTCCTTGATAATGTAGCTGGCTGGATACTAGAGCTTGACCGTGGTGAAGGTATTCCGTGGGAAGGTAACTACTCTTCTTGGCTTGAGCAAAAAGATGCGCGCTTACAACAAGAGCAAAAATCTGAAAAAGCACGTCAAAAATCAATTGCTCAAGAGCTTGAGTGGGTACGTTCAAACCCTAAAGGTCGTCAAGCTAAGTCTAAAGCGCGTATGGCGCAGTTTAGCGAGCTACAGCAGTCTGATTACCAAAAGCGTAACGAAACTAACGAGCTATTTATTCCACCTGGTCCGCGTTTAGGTGACCAAGTGCTTGAAGTTAATAACTTACGTAAGAGTTTTGGCGATCGCGTATTAATCGACGATTTAAGCTTTAGTATGCCAAAAGGCGCGATTGTGGGCATTATTGGTGCCAATGGCGCGGGTAAATCAACCCTATTTAAAATGCTAAGCGGCGAAGAGCAACCTGATAGCGGCAGCATTAGCGTAGGTGAAACTGTAGAGCTTGCAACGGTTGATCAGTTCCGTGGCAATATGGACGAAAGCAAAACTGTATTCCAAGAAATATCTGACGGACAAGACGTGCTAAAAATTGGTAACTTTGAGTTCCCAAGCCGTGCATACGTTAGCCGCTTTAACTTTAAAGGTAACGATCAGCAAAAGTTTGTAAAAGATTTATCAGGTGGTGAGCGTAACCGTTTACACCTTGCTAAGCTTTTAAAAGCGGGTGGTAACGTGGTGCTACTGGATGAGCCAACCAATGATCTAGACGTTGAAACACTACGCGCCCTTGAGAACGCTATTTTAGAGTTCCCAGGCTGTGTAATGTGTATATCGCATGACCGTTGGTTCCTTGACCGTATTGCAACGCATATTTTAGATTACCGCGACGAAGGCCAAATTAACTTCTTCGATGGTAACTACACTGAATACGAAGAGTGGCTTAAAAAGACCTTAGGCGCAGAAGCTGCACAACCTAAGCGTATTAAGTACAAAAAAATTGGTTAATTGTTAACTGATATAACAAACCCTGCATTTATGCGGGGTTTTTTTATGCCATTTTTTATCGCTATGGGCTATTTCCCGCTATGCTTGATTTAAATATTACAATAAAGGCAACTCGTTTTATGGAAAATCGACGTCAGTTCTCGCGTATTCTTTTTTCAACCGCGGCTCAATTAGAATTTGCAGGAGAGAGCTACCCATGCAAATTACTCGATGTATCTTTACATGGCGCACTCATTACTAAATGCGCGGCGTTTAGTGGCACAAAAAATAGCGAAGCCACCTTGCGCTTTACCTTGCCACAAAGCGATATAGAAATAAAAATGGAGGTGTTTATTTGCCACATAGAAGATAAACACATCGGCCTTAATTGCCACCATATAGATATAAACAGCATTACCTATTTAAAACGGTTAGTTGAACTTAATTTAGCCGATGAACAATTACTTCATCGCGAGCTGCCTCATTGATTGAATAGCGGCAATAGACTCCCTTAGTTAAGTTTATTACCATAGCGCAAACTTTATTATTGATACGGTTATGCGCCTAAACCCTCACTTACCTTTGGTCTATCACAGTAATTATTCGTTTAGCTTTGACCCTAAGCACCGATTTGTAATGAGTAAATTTGCTCATTTATATGAGCAGGTTAAAGGTTTAGGCATTGCAGGTAATAATTTAGTAGAGCCTATTTTGGGCTCCCCCGAGCCACTTGAACTGGTACACTGCGAAAACTACATTCACGATTTATGGCATAACCGTCTAGACGAAAAAGCCATGCGCCGCATTGGCTTACCTTGGTCGCAACCGCTAATGAACCGTACATTCACCGCCCCACAAGGCACGTTACAAACTGCACGCTTAGCATTAAAGTATGGCTTAGCCTGTCATTTAGCAGGCGGTACACACCATGCACACACTGATTTTGGCTCAGGTTTTTGTATGGTGAACGACTTAGCCTTTACCGCGCAAACATTAATACAAAGCGGTGAAGTGACCAACGTGCTCATTTTTGATTTAGACGTACACCAAGGCGATGGCACAGCTGCAATGCTTGCGCATCAACCGTATGCGTATACATGCTCTATACACTGCGAAAAAAACTTCCCGTTTAGAAAATCCCCCAGCGATTTAGACATAGGCCTTGCTAACAATATGCAGGATGCAGAATACTTAGGCGTTGTGGATGATACGCTGCAGTTTTTACTAAAAGAACTCAACCCCGATTTAGTCCTATACGATGCGGGTGTAGATATTTGGCAAGACGATGGCTTAGGCAAACTAGATATAAGCTGGGACGGCATTAAACAGCGTGACCATTTAGTGTTTAAACGCTGCCTTGAACATAACACCGCTATTGCCAGTGTTATTGGTGGCGGCTACGACAGAGACCATACGCGTTTAGCGCAGCGCCATGCAATAGTAATTGAGCAGGCTGCTGGTTTTTAACAGAAATATTACCTGTGCGCTTTATACTTTTAACTGGCTTGGGGTTAGCCCTGTCCAACGTTTAAATGCCCGCCTAAAGTTAGGAATATCGTAAAATGCCAAACGCTCAGCAACATGCTCATTGCACTTAGCGCGCAAGGTAAGTAAATAAATGGCTTTATGTTTATTTTGCTCATCAACTAAGCTCGAAAAGCGCATATTATGGCATTTTAGTTTTCGTTTAAACGTGGCTGGGCTCATGGCAAAATACTGGGCGGTTTGCTCTAAACTTGCCTCGTTATAAGTGTGTAGATAGCGCCAAACAGCCTCTATAAAGGTGTATTTTTCGTGTGATTTTACAGCCAATTGAGCGCGTGCTTGCATAAAGCGTAATTCGCTGGCGTACGGGTTAGCTTGGCGAAGCAATGTTTTGCTAATTACCCAACGAGTCGTTGGCTGCTCAAAACGCAGCTTTAAACCTAAATGTTGCTCGTACTGATGAATATGACGCGGTCGCTTAAAACTAAAGTCGAACTCACACTGCGGATAGTGCGGGCTTAAACGCTTTAAGAAACTATAAAACGCAGCACTGTAAATTTCTAAAATGTAGTTATGTAGATCGTCATCAAGCCCTGTAGCAGCATTTAAAAAAATATAAAATTGCTGATTACTTACATAGTGCTGACTAAAAAACAAAGGGCAAAGCTGTAAACGCGCTCGCTGTATTTGTAACAGTGCCGCCCCTACTTTAGCGCTGTACAATACACTTTGTGCTGAGCTACTTGAATCGTTAACTAATTGACTCCCCAGTAAAAAACCACTGTCGGGGGTATTCATTAGGCGTTTAAATTGACTTAGTAATTTAACTTGCTGCTCTAAACTAAAGCAATGCTCAACGCTGAGTAAATCTTGCTCAAAAATCCCGGTGCCGCGTAACAATTTATGCAGGGCAATCCCCCTACTTTGCGCAAGCTCTACAACGGCAGTTATAAGCCCCTGCGCAGTTAAATACTTGTCACTTAAGCTAACATAACTGTTCACTGCTGGTGGCTCTTTGTTGTTTTTGTAGTTGTAGGCCGCTGTGCAATTGTTGCATTAGCACGTGAGCTGTATCACTTTTTTGCGCTTGTATGATGTGGGTAGTTACACACTGAAACTTAGCAAGCCCAGAGCCTTCTACTTTAAAAGCACAATGTTTTAATGCGGCTGTTATTTGCCTAAGAAGCTCTTGGCCTTGCTGCTTTGATGTGGCTGGCATTAGCACCATAAAACAGTCTCCCGCATAACGACATACCACATCGCTTAACCGACAGTTCATTAGTATAAGCTCGCTTATTTCGCGTAGCAGTCGATCCCCTTCGCTAAAACCAAACTCATTATTAAAACTAGCGAAGTCGCGTATATCAATAGCGGCTAATAAAACTGGCTGCGGCGCCTTAAGCTGCGTGTTTAAAACGCTTTGTAAGTACTCGGCTGTATAAACACCGGTAACAGGGCATACTTTATCGTGCTCACGTAAATGTGCTTCACGGCGCCTTAGCTGTTTATTTAAAACATATTGTTCTTGGTGCCAATGGTATAAACCTAAACTGGTTAGCAGCATCCCAACGGGGGCTGGTAATGACTCTATCCAGCTTAGCCACTGCTGCGCAGGTTGCATTAACCATTCATCGAGCAAATCGAGCGTGGCCGAGAACATAAATAAACCAAGCCCAAGCACCAAATAACGAGTAACTTTGCCCGGCGGGCGCGAAATAAGTAAGGCAACAATCCAAGTTAGGGTCATAATCACTATGCCGCCCTCACCAATAATATCGAGCCATTGTATGTGTTGCAGCTCTTTGAGCTCCCCTAAATAGGCACATAAAAAGATGGCTAATAACGCCATAGCTATAATACTGTTTGTTAAAAGCCGATGACTAATAAAGGGATTAAATCGCATAGTTTGTCTTATTTAAATTGCGTATGTATTTATGCTACCCGAAGTGCATTTTTTGTAGCAGGGTCATATTAGCTCAATGATGTGACAGCTAAATGATATGCACTTACTTATAAGCTGCACATGGCCCATTAACGCTATATTGCTTAGGAGTGCGATTAGCTCACACGCCAAAGTAAAGCTTTTAAAACCTTAATAACCTGCTGATCTAAATAGGGTGTTGTCACATTTGCGTCATTTAATTTAATTAGTTTGCTTTCAAACCAAGCAGCAACAGGAGCAAATTACATGGCACACTTTAAACTTAAAGCACTGGTAACAGCGCTATCACTTTGCAATTTAGCAGTACATGCAGCACAAGAAGAACACACAACTGATGTAAAAGTATCTGAAGAGTTAGTAGTTTATGGCGAAATAGGCTATCGCAACCGCTCACAAGAATTGGCCCCAACGCTTGAATACTCTCAAGAGTACTTTCAGCGTTTTGAACCACTCACCGCTGGCGACGCTTTAAAGCGTGTACCGAGTGTGACGTTTTTATCAGATGTGCTTGAGTCTGACGGCGCACGTATGCGCGGTTTGAGCCCTGCTTACACAAAAGTACTGATCAATGGCGAAGAAGTTCCAGGCGCTGGTGCTGATCGCTCATTTTTTGTTGACCGTATTCCAGCAGAATTAATCGAGCGTGTCGAAATAATTCGTTCATCAAGTGCAAACCGCTCTGCCGATGCTATTGCGGGCACCCTTAACATTGTACTTCGTGATGGCTACAGCTTAGACGGCGGTTACATTCGCGCAGGAGGATTACGCTATGATGATGGTGAACTAAAAGAAAGCTTTGCGGGCGTTTACGGTACTGAGTTTGCAGGTGGACGTTTACTACTAGGCGCTAATTTTCAAGGTCGTTATAACCCAAAACAAAAATCAAGCATACGTTATGGTGATAGCCCTGAAAATAACCCTAATTATGCAACTGATGGTTTTGATAACCGTGAAGATCAATCTGATACTCGTGATGGCGATGACACATCATTAAATGCCAGCTTTGAAAAGGTATTTGATAACGGTGGCAAGTTTGATATTAGCGCCATGTGGGTTGATACAGACCGTACCGAAGACGAGCGTTCTTTTGAATATGACGACGCGACGGCCACGTCTAACTCTGTGGTTGAAGGCGGTAACTTGCTTTCAGACAACGCAAATGTTTCCTACATTGACCAAACCAACTACAACATAAACTCAGGTTATGAATTACCGTTATTAGGCGGTACCAGCAAGTTTAAAGTAGGCTATGCCAGCTTTGAAGAGTCAGTTTACGAGCAAGAAGTTGAGCTTGATACATCTGAGCTCCCAATGGTTTTTGAGGAAGCAGAAGAAACTGTTGATATTGACGATAAAGAATGGTCATTACAATGGCAACATAGCTTACTGCTCGGTGACTCAAAAGAAGTTCAGTTTGGTGCTTTTGTTCAAGGAAAAGAGCGCGACACAGCAATTTTTGAAGCGGAAGATGAAAGTGAGCAAACACTTACTGGCTGGGATCAATATAACCAGACGCCAATGTCGTTAGCGCAATTTAATAACGAATTTGAAGCAGTAGACGGCGGTGTGAACACCCTCGAAGAAGAGCGTTTTGATTTGTTTGCTTTAATCAAACACGAAGCCGATGTGTTCTCATGGGAAATGGGTGTACGTTGGGAGTCAACTGACTCAAACATTACCGATACCAATGAAGGCGTTACTGCCGAAAATGATTATGACTTTATTTTACCGTCGGCTCACTTTCGTTACAGTGTCAGCGATAACGGTCGAGTAAGCGCCTCTGTTGCACGTAGCTTACGCCGCCCTGACTTTGACTACATAACACCGGCTCTACTTGAAGAAGAGCTCGCTGATAATGACTTTTTAGGTAACCCAAATCTTAAGCCAGAATCTTCTTGGGGTATCGATTTAGGTTACGAATACCGTTTAGGTAAAAGTGGCGTTGTCGGTGTAAACGTATTTTACCGTGACGTTAGCGACCTAATTGAAATTGCCAGTACCGGTGTTGAAGGCTCAGAAGGCGAAGGTACATTTGTACTGCAACCACAAAATACTGGCGATGGCACAGTACAAGGTATTGAGTTTGATTTATCAACGCCACTGAGCGCAATCAACATGCCAAATACTGGTATTTTCTTAAACTACTCTTGGCTTGACAGTGAAGTTGAAGACAGTTTTGGTAAACGTAAGTTTAACGACCAATCAGATTATGTTTATAACATTGGCTTTATCCAAGATTTACCAATACTGCGTGCATCATTTGGCGCAACTTACCGTAACCAAGGTGATGCATACGGACGCTTTGTAGGGGAAGAAGTAACAACCTCTTACGGTGCTGATTTAGAGCTTTTCGTTGAAAAGCGCTGGGATGATGTAACACTTCGCCTAGTGGGTTCAAACTTACTTGATGCCAGTAAAGATGAAGTTTTTAACAAATTTGACTCACTTGATGATCAAAACAGCCGTGACTTTGATGAGTACGAGCTTGAATCTGAAGAAGCAGGCCCAGTCATTCAAGTAATGTTGCGCTACGCATTTTAATAGCAGGCATCATCATATTAGGCACGTAATCGCTTGCTATTACGTGCCTTTTGGAGTTAGAACATGTTTAAATTGTCTTTCATAATGGCCGCCCTACTGAGCTCATCAGCGCTCAGTGCTGTCGAGCCTGTTATTTATAAAGATGAGCTTTATCAACAGCAAAAAATAGCTAAGTTAAATACGCTACCTGATAGCCTTAACTTTATGGTAATTGGTGATTGGGGGCACAACGGCCACTTTTATCAAAAAGAAGTGGCTCACCAATTAGAAATAGCCATGTACCAAACTGATGCTGACTTTATCGTCTCAACTGGCGATAACTTTTACCCAAATGGTGTGGCAAGCGTTAACGATCCGCTTTGGCAATCAGCCTTTGAGAACATATACCACGGCCCTCACACATTTGAAGATTGGTATGTTGTTTTAGGTAATCACGATTACTTGGGTAATGTTCAAGCACAAATTGACTACACAGAAAAAAGCCAGCGTTGGCAGTTACCTGCAAGGTACTACAGTAAAACATTTGCGCTTGAAAACAACGAGCAAGTGTTAATGGTTTTTTTAGATACCAACCCGATTCAGCCTGAATATAAAGACCGTGATAAATACCGCTCAACTCAAGGTCAAGGTTATCAAACACAATTGGCTTGGCTTGAAACCCAACTTGCAGGCAGTAAAGCAAAGTGGAAAATTGTGGTAGGCCATCACCCGCTTTACTCAAGTGGTAAACGCTTTGGCCGTAACCAAGGGCTTCGCGACATTTTAGAACCTATTTTGGAGCGTCATAACGTGCACGCTTATATCGCAGGGCACGAGCACGACTTGCAATACAATCAACCAAAAAATAGCAAAGTGGCTCACTTTGTCTCTGGTGGAGGCAGTGAAGCACGGTTTGTAAAACAACGTGAATTTACCCGCTACGCAGAAGCAACACCTGGTTTTTTAAGTGTATCTATCAATGGCGAAACACTCAGTGTAAGTGCGATTAATCACCTTGGTGAAGTACGTTTTAGCACTGAAAAGCACATAGATAAGTAAAGGATAAAATAATGAACTTTAAACTAAATACAATTTCAGCGGTGCTTGGCAGTGCAATCCTAATAACTGCAATAAGCGGTTGTACAAGTAATGACGATACGCAAAATAATACAGCTATGGCAAAGCCATATATTAAAAAAACAGATATTAAAACTAAATTATTCGGCCCACAGCAAAACATGCAAGGCTCACAAGCTGCTGCACTTGGTAATAATCAATGGCTTATTGCCAGTGAAAACCAAGGCTTATTAATTGCCGACAATGAGAAAAGCAGTGTACTGCTCGCCGGTAACTTTGAGTCAATTTCACTAAAACAATTATCAGCGCAGCAATTTTTACTCGCAAGCATTGATAAAAGCCAAGACAACGTCGCCATTTTTAAGCTTAAAAAAAATGGCCAAACTTGGCAGATAAATGAACTCTCTCGTATTTCCCCGCCCCAAGCTCAGCCTGATGCCGTGTGTTTATTTAAAAACACTGATAACAAGACTGTCTCAGCATTTGTGCCGGATGTTCGAGGCTTGATCAGCGAAACCATTATTTATGATTTAGCCACTAAACAAGCTAAAAATATTGCAGTACGTGAGTTCTCTGCAGTCACTGAGGCTTCAGGCTGTGCTGTTAATGATGAAACAAAAACCTTGTATGTGGGCGAAGCTGAACTCGGCGTTTGGGCTATCAATGCTGATGCTGAATCCGATGCCAATAAACAGCCAGTGGCATTAGTTGAGCCTTACGGTGAATTAAAAGCTGAAATCGGGGCATTATCAGTATCACAAGATGGTACTTTATGGCTTACTGCCACTGATGGCAATATGATCTATGCTTACCACGAAAATACTGAAAAACTAAGTCAGTGGTCACTTTCTGGCGATCACACCATTGAATCTGTTGCAGCGAGTTTGATCAATAACAATCAAGCGCAGCTAGTTTTAATTGATGATGAAACAGGTGCCTACATTCAAGCAAATATTAACTACACGGCGCAAACAGCTACTTCACAAAACCAAGTCGCTATGACTCACATTTATGCCAGCACACAAACAACGCCAGTTGCAGCATTTGGCGATGCAGCAGATGACCCTGCAATTTGGATAAATGAACACGACGCTAAAAGCAGCTTAATTTTAGGCACAGACAAACGCCGCGGCCTAATGGTTTATGATCTTGATGGCAACAAAATACAATCACTTAATGTAGGGCGTTTAAATAATGTTGATGTACGCCAGCATCAGGATATAAACAACGAAACCCATACTTGGATCACAGCCAGCAACCGCACGCTTAACAGTATTAGCGTGTTTACTGTCGATAGCGAGAACAAAGTAAACCATGTAACAGAAGTAGCGACTAACCTGCTTGAGATTTACGGTATGTGTATGTATTCGTCTGAATCTGGTCAATACGTATTTGTTAATGATAAATCAGGTTTATTCCAGCAATATAAACTCACCGGTGAGCAAGGTAACTTAAGCGGTGAACTGGTTAGAGAGTTTACCCTACCAAGCCAACCAGAAGGCTGTAGTGCCGATGATAAACTAGGCCAATTATTTGCCGGCGAAGAAGATGCAGGCATTTGGTATATCGGTGCAGAGCCAACCTCTGGCAACAAAGCGGTCATGCTACGAGGTATAAATGAGCAACTTGTGGCAGATGTTGAAGGCATGGAAATCTATCATGCTGATGATAAGCGCTATTTAGTAGTATCAAGCCAAGGCGATAATAGCTATGTGCTTTATAAAATATCAGATAATACACAGCCTAGCCTAAGCTTTGCAGGTAAGTTTAATGTGATTGCTAATCTAGATAAAGGCATTGATGGCGCAGGTGAAACAGACGGCTTAACCGTTACAGCAAAACCTTTACCAGGCTATCCTGAAGGCATGCTTATAGTGCAAGACGGCTACAACCGTATGCCACTACAACCACAAAATTTTAAAATTATTGACTGGCGTGAAGTAAAAAAAGCGATTAAGTAAAAACCTACCATATTTAAACGTAATAAGGCTCTTACGAGCCTTTTTACTATGTGTATTTAAAATAAACCTAGTAAATTTAGAGTTATTAAAGCTATATACTACACTTTAAGCTCATAAATTAATTGAGATTATTATGCGTTTACTTCTTACTTTGTTGATCATTACTATAAGCGGATACGCTTTTGCTGAGGAAGAGGCAGCTGAATTGCCCCCGCTCAACCCCAAATACAAGGCTGAGCATGCAATAGCACTGGTGAATAAAGGTTCAGGAATTTATGCGTTTAACTTACCCGGCTATAAATTACCGCACGATGTACAAGTGGTGTATAGGATTAAAAACCCCGATGTGGCTTTTTTAGATGTTGTACGCAACGCAGAGCTTATAACGCTAAAGCCCAAACCATTTAATATTCAACGCTTAATGCGCGGTGAAGAAATAACCATTACCGCAGATGTGTACGAAGGCAATTACAAAAAAGCAGGCAGCCTAATTTACACAAACAGAACAATAGAAATGAGTAAGCAGCTATATGCTCGCCAATTAAAAGATTTAGCTAAACCTAGCCAGTGGCAAGAATACGACATGATAGACCTAGGTAGCACAGAGCGAATTTACATACATAAAATTAGCCAAGCACCTAGTTTCAGCCACTTAATTTTTGTAGATTTGGTAAATGCCTGTATGCAAAAGTTTAGAACCTCAACCCTCCTTCCTAGCCAGAATGAGTTAACGTATAAATTTATAAACTGCGGCACCCTAAAACCTTTATTTTACGAAGCAGAAAGTTTAAAAAAATAGTTTCAAACATGAAAAAAGGCCCTTTCGAGCCTTTGGATTAACTTTGGAAATATAAAGCTTTAAAAAATTATATCAGTGTAAGCAGTTGTGGCGCTGCGCTGTGGTAGTCAACGGCCATAGCAATACTGAGTGCTGTAATATTTATAATAGAAAAAGCAAACACTTGGCGTGCCCAGCTCGTTAAATTAACATTACGGCGATAGCCACGCAGGGCCATAAGTAACCACCAAAAACTGGTAATACACGCCACTGCCATAAAGGCGGCGCCAGTGTAGCCACTTATTGGTAATAGCATGACGACTAAAGCGTACACAGCAATATAAAGTACAATATGGCGCTTCGCTTTATCAATACCTTGCGCTACGGGTAATACGGGAATACCTGCGGCTTGGTAATCTTTAAAACGAAAAATAGCAATGGCATATGAATGTGGCATTTGCCACAGACTAAACATAACTAATAATATTAATGCACCTATATCGAACTGCCCGGTTACAGCGCAGTAACCTACAACAGGAGGCACTGCGCCAGAAAGGCTACCTACAAACGTGCCATAAACTGAGTTGCGCTTCATGTAAAGGCTATAAACCCCAACATAAATGATATAGCCAAACGCTGCAAAAAATACCGCGGCTTGTGTGGTGTAAGCAATGAGTAAACCAAAACCTACAACCCCCAATAAAACCCCGTGACTTAGTGCAGCAAAGGCCGACATTTCGCCTGTTACTGTAACCCGCGTACGAGTACGTGCCATGGCTACATCTATGTCCCTATCAATTACATTGTTGATAGCACAGCCCGATGCAACCACAAGTGACAAGCCAATAAGCGTAACAACCATTAGCCATGGGTCTATATCCCCGCGCGAGGCAAGTAAAAAACCGCCTGCAACGCTGATAAGGTTGCCCATAATAATGCCTGGCTTAGTCACTGATAAATAACGACGAAACATCTTCAACTCCTAGTACATCATCATTGCGTTAGATTCGTAAATTATCCAAACCGATAACCCAACAACCATGACGATAATTAGGGCACTGAATAAAAATGAGAAGGTACTTGCACGACCATCTTCTGTCGTAAAATTAAGGTGTAAAAAGTATTTTAAGTGCACCCAAATTTGTACAATAGCTAAAGTAACAATGCTCCAAAGCGTAGTTACTTTTGAAAAGTCGCCTTCCATTACCATGTAAAACGGTATGGCGGTTAAAATTATTGATAGCACAAAGCCTATTAAGTACGTTTTAACGCTGCCATGAGACTCATCATGGTGCTCGTTTTGCATTTGCTTTAACGCGTGCGCTTCGCTGTGGCTCATTACATTGCTCCCATTAAATAAACAACGGTAAATACACAAATCCAAACAATGTCTAAGAAGTGCCAAAATAGGCTTAGGCAGCTTAAGCGTGTCACTGTTTGTTTACCTAAGCCGCGTTTAGCCACTTCTATCATCATAATACTCATCCAAATTAGACCCGCAGTTACGTGCAAACCATGTAAGCCTACTAACGAGAAGAATGAGGTTAAAAAGGCACTTTGTTGTGGACCATTACCATGCACAATTAGGTGATGAAATTCGTAAATTTCCATGCCTATAAACACAGCACCTAAACAAAAGGTAATAAACAACCAGGTGAGTGTTAGTGCCTTTTTTTGCCCTTGTGCGGCAATCATGGCAAAGCCAAAAGTAATACTACTAATGAGTAGCGCCGCTGTTTCTACAGCAACAAAGTCGAGTTCAAAAATGTCTTTACCTGATACACCACCGGCTGTGTTCATAAACAGCACGGCGTAAGTGGCAAAAAACGAGGCAAATAATAGGCAATCGGTCATTAGGTATAACCAAAAGCCAAAAATTGTATCGCCAGAGGTATCGTGATGCTCATGTGCATGATCATCGTGCGAAACTGAGTCTAAATGGGCAGTTTCTACATTCGCAGATAGTGTACTCACGCGCTTAGCTCCTTATTTCCACTAGAATTATACGCAGCTTCAATACGTGCGATTTCATCAGGTTGTATATAGTAATCAACATCGCTGGTGTAACAACGCTTGATAAATAAGGCAATTGCGCCAACAAAACCAACGGCAGCTAACCACCAGATATGCCAGATCATGGCAAAGCTAAATACAGTTAAGCTTGCTGCAATTAACACCCCAGATGCTGTGTTTTTAGGCATATGAATTGGGCTGTAGCTTGCTTTTGTTTGATACGCTTGGCCTTTTTCTTTCGCTTCGGTCCATGCATCAATGTCATCAATGTCATCAACGTGAGGAATAGTGGCAAAGTTATACACTTGTGGAGGTGAGCTAGTTGCCCACTCTAGTGTATGGCCGTTCCACGGGTCGCCGGTTGTATCGTCAAGTGCTTCGCGGTCTCTAAAGCTAACAAATAGCTGCACGACTTGGAAAATAATACCAAACATAATAATGACAGCACCGCCTGCGGCAATGTATAACCACATGTTCCAATCTGGGTTATTGGTGTGGTTTAAGCGACGTGTCATACCTAAGAAACCAAGTACATACAACGGCATAAACGCCACGAAGAAACCAACTATCCAACACCAGAAAGACGCTTTACCCCATTTTTCGCTAAGCTTAAAGCCCATTGCTTTAGGGAACCAAAATACAAAACCTGCAAGGTAGCCAAATACAGCGCCACCAATGATTGTGTTATGAAAATGCGCAATTAAGAATAAACTGTTATGCAACACGTAATCGGCACCCGGAATAGCCAGTAGTACGCCGGTCATACCGCCTACTGTAAAGGTAACCATAAAGCCTAATGTCCAAAGTACAGGAACGCTGATACGTAAACGGCCGCGGTAAATGGTAAACAACCAGTTGAATAGCTTAACGCCAGTTGGGACGGCAATAACCATGGTCATTACCCCAAAGAACGCATTAACGTTGGCGCTCGACCCCATGGTGAAAAAGTGGTGTAGCCAAACAATAAAACCTAAAATAGAGATTGCACCGCTGGCATACACCATCGATTTGTAACCAAATAAACGTTTACCGGCAAAGGTTGAGATAATTTCAGAAAAAATACCAAAAGCAGGCAGTACTAAAATATAAACCTCAGGGTGACCCCACGCCCAAAACAGGTTGATGTACATCATGGCGTTGCCGCCCGCTGCATTGGTAAAAAAGTGAAAATCAAGGTAACGGTCAAGCGTTAGCATGCCCAGCACAGCAGTTAAAATAGGGAAAGATGCTGCAATTAAGATATTTGCCCATGTACATGCCCATGTAAAAATTGGCATTTTCATTAGGGTCATACCTGGGGCACGCATTTTAAACACAGTCGCTAAAAAGTTTACTGCAGTTAAAAGTGTACCGAGCCCGGAAATTTGCAAGGCCCATATATAATAATCGACCCCCACCCCAGGGCTAAAGGTCAGCTCCGAAAGCGGCGGATACGCCACCCAACCTGTTTTTGCAAACTCACCAAATACAAGCGACAAGTTAATTAAAATGGCACCGCTGGCAGTAAACCAAAAACTTAAGTTATTTAAAAATGGAAAAGCGACATCGCGTGCGCCAATTTGCAGTGGCAATACAATGTTCATTAGGCCAATCATAAATGGCATAGCCATAAATATGATCATGATAACGCCGTGCGCTGTAAATATTTGGTCGTAATGCTCAGGAGGTAAATAACCAGGTGCACCGCTGGTAGCAAGTGCTAACTGCGCACGCATCATAATGGCATCAGAAAAACCACGAAACAGCATTATTAATGCTAAAAAGATGTACATTACGCCTAAGCGTTTATGATCAACAGAGGTGATCCAGTCGTGCCAAAGCACGCCCCACTTTTTATATTTAGTAATAAGCCCGGCAATAATAAGCCCAGCAATCGCTATCACCGTCATGGTAACCATTATAATTGGCTCATGAAACGGAATTGCGTCGAGTGAAAGTTTACCTAAAAACGACATTATTATTCCTCGCCCTGGCTGTGAGATGAAGGCATTGCGTGTTCATTCATTTCATGGTGCTTTTTGCTCATTTGCCCATGATCGCTCATCGCTTGATGTTTTTTGTTCATATCGCCATGTGCCTGCATATACTTCATAACAATGGTATGAAATAGGCCGTCGTCGACCTTGCCATAATAGGCAACAGGATTGTTTTCACTGGCTTTTGCAAGTTCAACATAATTGGCATGGGTGAGGTTATTAGCATTGGCTTTAACGCTTGTTACCCACGTGTCAAAATCAGCTTGTGTTGGGGTGGCAATGGCATTGAACTTCATACCGGTAAAACCTGCGCCACTGTAATTAGCAGAAAAGCCTTTAAATGTGCCCGGCTCGTTTGCGATTAAATGAAGCTTGGTTTCCATGCCTGCCATAGAATAAATTTGACTACCTAGCTGAGGAATAAAAAACGAGTTCATTGTGCTTTCTGAAGTGATTTTGTATTCCACCGGCACATTTGCCGGAAATACCAATTCATTTACCGTTGCAATACCTTGTTCTGGGTAAATAAATAGCCACTTCCAGTTTAATGAAACCACCTCTACAGTGAGGTGCTCGCCTTTACCTTCAATAGGTTTATAGGGGTCTAAGTCTTGGGTAGACTGCCAGGTAATAACACCTAAAATAATAACGATAACAATAGGAACAGCCCAAACAACGGCTTCAATCTTATTTGAATGAGCCCATTTTGGTGCATAAATTTCATGATCTTGTGTGTCTCGGTATTTCCATGCGAAATACAAAGTCATCACAATAACGGGGATTACTACGAGTAGCATAAGGACAGTAGCAATGATGATTAAGTTTTTCTCATCAATACCTATTTGGCCTTTTGGATCGAGTATCCCGCCTTTACAGCCTGACAACGCCAGCACCGTACTAGCTAAAGCAATATTACAAAGGTTACGAATTAACAAGGGAGTATCCTACAAACCTAGAGTTTTAATTTGCTGCTTTGAATAAAAATTAAGCAACGATTTTTCAATAAAAACCCAAGTTAACTAGAACTAAATTATAAAAATAAAGGGGACTGAACCCGCTGCAAGTGGATGCAAAAAATACCTAGCAACAAACCCAGCTTCTAAACGCATTTATATAACGTAATAAAAGTTAACTTGGGTGAGTGTTGGTTGGCTGACGTGATTAAAACACGCGGCTACATTGCTAATGCAAACTTTAATTATTTACAGCAAGAAAAAATAATTAAAACCAGCAACAAGTGAAGCCTTACAGACAACCTGTAAAGCTAGGTGGAGCACGACAACCATGTGCAGCGGACACAGGTTGGTGTACTTTTGCCTCGCGAAAAGCGAAAGCGGCTTTACGAAGGATTATTCCAGCACGACGCGCCGGAAAAATATGGAACAATAACCAGCAAAGGCCAATGAGTAACTGACTAGATATGATCGGATGAGCTAAAAATTGCGTAACGTACAGCAAAACAGGCTCAACAATAGAGCCATTGCTAAACAACGCTTCAAGCTGAAAGGCATCCTCTAATGCACCACTTAGCAGCATTACCATATTAAACACTAATAATGTTATAGCGACACACACGCCCTTGCCCGCTTTATTCAAGCGTTCACACGTTTGCGGTTTGCTAGAAGCAAAAGCCGTATTTGTATGATGCAAAGAAAGTGTGTTCAAAGACATTAACCTACTAAATGACTAATAACAAAATTAGAGTAATAAAGCGCGCAATGGAAAAATTAAAAAAACATTGCTGCTGTAAGCCCTAAAACGAGGTGCTAAATACAATCAAACCCGGCTAGCACACATTTACCTAGTGAGAATTGATCCGTATCAAATAAACTTTCAAAACTTACTGAAAGTTCGATGCTGAGTATAACAAAGACAGTTTTCGGTTCAACAAAAAATATAAAGTTTTGCGTTAAGCTTTCGCAGCTATTTTGTTAATAAAAAATAACATAATAAAAATAAAGACTTAGTTTATAAATATTTTATATTTAGGAAACTTGAGGAGTAGAGATAAGGGGGATTAATGAAGTTAAAAATAAAGCCGCACAAACAAAAACAGCCCAAATTCAGTCACCACCGAACTTGAGCCGCCTTTCACACTGACAACATCTTCACACACATATAAAGATTCTTGGTTTACACTGCGTGGTAATTGTAGGGAATAAAAACAACTCAAAACCGGTCACCACCGACCTTGAGTTGCCT
>NZ_DCYU01000097.1:45964-46137 GCF_002331165.1 Pseudoalteromonas sp. UBA2102 | reverse complement strand
CCATTCTTAGAATGGTGCATATTAAATATATAATTTGGGTGATTAGCTCAGTTGGGAGAGCATCGCCCTTACAAGGCGAGGGTCACTGGTTCAAGTCCAGTATCACCCACCAAATTATACAAAATGTTAAATTGATAAAGTCACATCTATTATATGTGGGTGATTAGCTCAGT